>URYM01000134.1 GCA_900552095.1 uncultured Blautia sp.
CCTGTGGTTGGGAGCAAAGATCAGAAAAAGTCCCGCCAGGATCACAGCAATGTTCAGGGCAATCCCCCATTCTGCCCCCGCCAGAGGTTCCTCTTCCAGGGACACCGCCGCCATTAAAATCCAGAAAATCCCATGACAGACCGTCAGGATCCCCAGAAGTACCGCCGGCCATTTTCTGCGCTTTTCCTGAAACAGATTTTGATTCTTCTCCCGCACCTGTTCGGCCTTCTCTTCCAGAACATATCCGCAGGAAGGACAGGAGGCCGTATATTTTGGCATACTGATATACTGAGTCCGCTCTTCAGGCAGAGGACTGCGGCAATGAGGACAGATCCACCAGCGCTTCAGGCTCCGATCCCCCAGCACCCCTATCGCTACGGGAAGCAGCGGAACCAGAAGAATCGCAAAGATCCCCATCAGCATCTTATTCTCTGCCGTATCCAGAAGATACATCAGAACAATTACGAGGGGAATCCACGCTCCCATCGCCGGCAGAACCATTCGCATATAACTCTCCCGCGCTTTCTTATAAAGCGGATTTCTCATCTTTTTTTCGTCTTCCGAAAGCCGGTTGCTTTCCCACATCCGTTCCTTTTGTTTGTCACGATCAGCCATCCTTCTCTCCTCCGCATCTGACAGATTATAGTCTCATCTTATCAGCCGTCTTCTCCTCTGTCAATGCATCCGACTGGCTTTTCTCTACAGAAGCTGAACCAGAAAGACCACTGCCGACGAGGCCACTGCCACAACCAGAAGCCCTTTGTTAAAGAAAGCCAGCAAAACAGCGGTCAGCGTGCCTGCCGCCGCCCCCAGTATGCTCCCTTCCCCTATGGAAGCGCCGGTACTGTAAAAAATAGCCGGGAAGGTCATGGCCGCCAGAACCGCATACGGCACATAATACAAAAAGGACTGTATAAAAACGCTCCTGATCTTCTTTCTGAAGATCACCATGGGAAGCACCCGGATCAGATAAGTCATACCTGCCATGAGCGCCATACAGAGAATCATATAAGATAATTTCATCACACATTTTCCTCCGGAACAGAAACAGGGAAAAGCCAGGCTGCCAGAGCGCTGACCACTACAGTTACCAGGATAATACTCCACCCGGAAGAAAGTTCCTTCAGCAGAGGCGCATACGTAAACGCACAGCTTAACGCCGCTGCCAGAAGCACCGCAAACAGAACACTTCTCTTCTCCCGAGCCGGAGGGACAATAATGGCAATAAACATACCATAAAGCGCGATTCCCAAAGCGCTGGAGATCATGGGCGGAAGTACGGAGGTAAGTACCGCCCCCGCCAGCGTGCCGCCGGTCCAGCCCAGAAGGGGCGTCAGGATCAGGCCTCCCATATAGGATGCAGAAAGAGCCCGGGGCTGCTGTACTGCCACTGCAAAAATCTCATCTGTAATCCCGAACGAGATCAGAAGGCGCTGCCCCAGCGTCATCTTCTCCTCCACTTTCTGAGACAGAGAAAGGGACATGAGAAAATACCGGATATTAATAATCAGCATAGAGACTGCCAACTCTGCGTAAGTTCCCTGACTGACCATCAGATTCACACCGGCGAACTGTCCCGCGCTGGTCAGGTTGGTCATGGAGATTGCCACAGCCATCCAGGGCGGAAGTCCGGACAGCACCGCCGTCACTCCGAAGGCCAGAGACACAGAAAAATATCCCAGGCAGATGGGAAATCCATTGCGTATTCCCAGCATAAATTCATTTCGATTCAAAATTAATTCCCCCTCTGTTATAGAAATACTCTAAAAAGAATCTGCTGCCGAAAGCAGCGGCTCTCTTCACGCCGTTTACATACTTTCTGCAGCAGACTCTATTTCTTTTATCAGCCTGTGATCGCTGTATAAATATCTTTAAATCCTGTGATCGTAACCACGATAACCAGAATCGGTACAATAAAGCGGATACAGAACAGCCACAGCTTTGCAGCCTTAAATTTCACTCCGCTCTCCTCGATCTCATCCACCAGCATCCCCGGTTTCCACTTCCATCCAATATAATAGCACATGAAGATACCGCCCAGAGGCAGAAGAATCTTATCTGTCAGCATTCCCATAAAGTCGAAGAAGTTATAACTTAAGATCTTAAAGTCCGCGAGCGGCCCAAAGGACAGCGAACTGGGAATTCCCAGCAGGAAGATTACAACAGCTAAAATAACCACGGAACGCTTTCTGCTCCATTTGAAAGTATCAATGGTCAGAGAGCAGACAACCTCCAGCAGCGCCACAGAACTGGTTACTGCTGCGAAGAATACCAGGATAAAGAACAGCAGGGCAAAGATTCCGCCTCCCGCAAAGGAACCAAATACCTGGGGCAGCGTCTCAAAAATCAGGGTCGGACCTGCTTCCGGCTTCAGTCCAAAAGAGAAAACTGCAGGGAAGATCGCGATTCCGGCCAGCACGGCAATGGAAGTATCCAGTCCCGCCACCGTAAAACAGCTGCGCACGATATGCTCTTCTTTTCTCAGATAACTTCCATAGGTGATCGTAATTCCCATACAGAGACTTAAGGAGTAAAACACCTGTCCAAGCGCCGCGCTTATGGAACTCAAGCTGAAATTATCCAGGTTGGGAGAAAAGATAAAGGAAAGTCCCTCCCCCGCATTGGGAAGCGTAACGCTTCTTATAATAATAACGATCAGGATCAGAAACAGCGCGGGCATCATAAACTTGCTGGCCCGCTCGATCCCCTTTACTCCAAAGAAACAGATCAGCGCCGTGCAGAGCATGAAAATCCCATGCCATACGATAGGTTCCCAGGTCTGAGCAGTGAACGCCGCAAAATCTGCCGGGGCTTTCATGCTGGTAGCGTAGCTGAAACCATATTTTAAGATCCAGCCGCCGATCACACTGTAATAGGACAGGATAAAAAATGCTGCCAGCACACCGAAAACGCCTACAATCTTCGCGTGAGGATGTACATCCTGATACGCCTGCACCGGATCATGGCGCGTCTTTCGTCCCAGCGACATCTCCATGATCATAACAGGAACTCCCAGGATCAGAATGAACACCAGATATGCGATCAGAAAGGAAAATCCGCCGTTGGCTCCCATCAGATACGGGAACTTCCACAGATTACCCAGTCCGACAGCAGCACCCGCAGTTGCCAGGACAAAGCCCAGCTTGCTGGTCCACTGTGTGGAATTCTTTTTCATATAATACCTCCCTCAAAATTTCATGATTTATGTTTTACCATACCATAATTCTGCTTTTTTCGCAAGAATGAGAGAGATATTTTCCCTTTAATGGTGGAAGAGACGGATCCCGGTAAATGCCATCGCCATCCCATATTTATTGCAGCACTCGATTACTGCATCATCTCTCACACTTCCGCCCGGCTGCGCGATATATTTCACGCCGCTCTTTTTCGCCCGCTCAATGTTGTCGCTGAAGGGGAAGAACGCATCGCTTCCCAGCGTCACATCCTGCATCTGATCCAGCCAGGCTCTCTTCTCCTCCCTGGTAAATACTGGCGGTTTCTCCTTGAAGATTTTCTCCCATGCGCCGTCGGCGAGCACATCCATATACTCCTCCCCGATGTAAACGTCAATCGCGTTATCCCGGTCTGCTCTTCTGATATTGTCCACAAACGGAAGGTTCATCACCTGAGGACTCTGGCGCAGAAACCAGTTATCTGCCTTCTGTCCGGCCAGACGGGTACAGTGCACTCTGGACTGCTGACCGGCCCCCACACCGATGGCCTGTCCGTCTTTCACGAAGCAGACAGAGTTGGACTGGGTATATTTCAACGTGATCAGAGCGATTTTCATATCCCGCTTCGCTTCCTCTGTCAGCTCTTTATTCTCTGTCACCACATTTTTCAGAAGCTCATCATCGATGGGAAGCTCCTGGCGGCCCTGCTCGAAGGTCACACCGAACACTTCCTTATGCTCCAGGGGCGCGGGAACGTAATCCTCGTCAATCTGGATCACATTGTAATTACCGTTTTTCTTGGCTTTTAAGATTTCCAAAGCCTCCTCCGTAAATCCCGGAGCGATCACGCCGTCTGAAACCTCTCTCTTTATAATAGAAGCGGTATCTTTATCACACACGTCAGACAGGGCGATAAAATCACCGAAGGAAGACATCCGGTCTGCGCCTCTGGCTCTCGCATACGCGCAGGCCAGCGGTGAAAGTTCTCCCATATCGTCCACCCAGTAAATCTTCTTCAGGGTATCGTCAAGGGGCAGTCCTACCGCTGCTCCGGCGGGAGACACATGCTTGAAAGAAGTCGCGGCGGGAAGCCCGGTGGCCTTCTTCAGTTCGCGCACCAGCTGCCAGCCGTTGAACGCGTCCAGGAAATTGATATAGCCCGGCTTTCCGGAAAGTACCTGGATCGGCAGCTCACCTTCATTTGCCAGATAGATCCTGGACGGTTTCTGATTGGGATTGCATCCGTACTTTAACGCTAATTCTTTCATTTCTTCAGTCCTCCTGATTTTTATTTTTCATTCTTGTCTCGCTGCTTCCATCTTTCAGATCGATGAAGCGCACAAAAAGTGAAACCTTGTTATCCGGATTCAGATTGTTCCAGAGCAGTTCTGTAAACTGATCAATATCATCGGGAACGGCCACCCGTTTCGGCTCCCCCTCGAAGCTGGGCAGCGGATTGCCGTCACATTGATAGGTATGGATGAAATGGCCTTCCCCGGCCACACCACAGCCATAGTCAAAGGTATAGCGATGGCAGACTTCCGGATTTCCATTGCTGCTCTTTAAAATAGAGAGCGCATAGTGATAAGTCCCGTCCTTTACCTCCATCACGCCGGAAATCCGCGGTGTATAATTGGGCGCATCTGGCTCAAATTTTCTGGAGCGCAGAGACTCCTCAAACGTGAGGCCTTTTTCCAGTCCCTCGTAAACCGTATCGGTCTGATCACCGTTTGTCACAATCGTGGTATTTCCCAGAACACGCACCGGCGCATAGATAATCAGGCTGGGATCCGTCAATTTGGAGGGATCATATGCCTGTGTGCGGATTCCCTGTCCTTCTTCCACAAAGACCCGGTTCCTGCTGTTCTCACTTCTTCCCATAATGAAATAAGCTGCAGCCGCCTTCTTTCCATCAGCTGTCTTTCCCAGAATGATTCCTCTTCCCGGATAACTGTTCTCCTGCAGTTCTTTTTCCAGCGATATCATTTCCATCGTATCTCTCCTTTTTCTGAATCAATTTCCTGCCTTCGCATTTTTCGCAGTTAAAGAAACAAAGAAAAAAGCCCACCCATCCCAGGCTTTCTCTGCCCAGACGGTCGGCTTCTCAAAATGCTGTACTTCCTGTGGTCAATTCCACTTCCGTCAGTCGTACAGCCATTTAAAACATAGCATGATTTTACTTCCTTGTCAACTGAAACTGCGCTTTCTCCCCTTCATAGGTAAGCAGCCCCTGATTTATGGCAAAATAAGTTAAAAAAAGGCAGCCCCAGGAAACGATCTCCGTTCCCAGGAAAAGAAAACTTCCCAGAGCGGTGAGGCCAAAGATCAGGATCACGCCATACAGATCCGGCGTCAGCTTTCCAAAAAGGAAGATCACACCGATACTCATAAAAAGCACCGGCTGCCAGACAGGCAGAAGTCCCAGAAGAATTCCCAGGGAAAGCAGTACCTCCGACTCCTCCCCTCTTT
>URYM01000135.1 GCA_900552095.1 uncultured Blautia sp.
AGGGAAGACGGAAGGCCGGAAGAACTCTGGATTCTGGCGGTTCCGGAGGAAAAGAAGGGACAGATTACGGCGGGGTCTGCCAGAGGAGCGCCGGAAGCGGCAGAGACGGAAGCCGGAGAAATAAAAAAACGTCTATCTGAGGTCTATGAGCTGGAGGAAGATCATATTCATATCAGTATACGGGAGTAAATTATGGGGGAAAAGCTGGGGCAGTTTCTGCGGAAGATAAAAAGAGAGCAGTTTCTTGTGCTGGGACTTCTGGGGCTGCTTCTTCTTGTACTGGCGCTTCCGGTAAAGGAGAAGGAGGAAGAAGCGGCGCAGGAAACGGCAGGAGAGATAGCAGAACCAAAGATAAGCGACGAGAGGGAGCAGCTTCAGAGCCAGCTGGAAGAAGCGCTTTCCCAGGTGGAGGGAGTGGGGGAAGTCAGAGTACTTATCACCATGGACACGATGGGAGAGCGGATCGTGGAGAAGGACGCTCCGGATACTTCGGAGAAGACCAGCCAGGAGGACAGCCAGGGCGGAGTACAGGAGAAAGAGACGGTCAGCCGGGAGGAGAATACAGTGTATGAGAGAAGAGAAGACGGAAGAGAGACGCCTTACATTACCTCAGAGATCCTTCCCAGGATCCGCGGCGTTCTGGTGATCGCCAAAGGAGGGGGAAATCCGGAGACAGTACAGCAGATTCAGGAAGCGGTGGAGGCATTATTTCACCTGGAGGCCCATAAAATAAAAGTAATGAAAATGAAATGAGGGAAAGATTGTGAAAAAGATTTTTAAAAAAAATCAGATTATCATTACTGCACTGGCCATTATGATCGCAGCTGCCGGATATATCAATTATTCTGATTCCGGCCTGCAGCTGGGAGAGTCCAAAGAGGAGGGAGCGGATCAGGAGACGGTCAGCGAGACGGCTGATTTCGATACGGTGCTCTCTGACATTGAAAGTCTGGATCAGGATCTGACGGATGAGACGGCAAAAGCGGAGGAAGAGATGACTCCGGAGGGGGAGAAAGTTCAGGAAGAGGAGGCGCAGACTTCTGCGGAGACGCCGGGAGAGGCGGTTCTCACCGGGGCAGCTACATATTCAGCCCAGGCGAGGATTACCCGGGAACAGACGCGGGCTCAGAATAAGGAGACGCTTCTGGAAATCATCAACAATGAAGCCTTGAGTCAGGAACAGAAGGAAGAGGCGATCGCTTCCATGGTCAATATGACAGATCTTGCGGAGAAGGAGGAGGCGGCAGAACTTTTGCTTCAGGCAAAAGGATTTGAGCACGCGGTAGTGAATCTCACCGGCGATACGGCAGATGTGGTTGTCTCGGCGGTTGAACTTGACGATGCGAAAAGGGCTCAGATTGAGGACATTGTGAAACGGAAGACCGGCGTAGAGGGGGAAAACATAGTGATCACTCCCATGAATCAGGAGACAGAAGGAGAAAATGGGGAAGAATAGCCTTGACAGTCCGATTTACCTATAATAAAATATCAAGCTGAGACGTATTTGATTTTTAAGCAAGGCGAGGAGGATTATCGTGCCTGATTATACGAAAGAAATAGAAAAAAGAAGAACATTTGCCATCATCTCCCATCCGGATGCGGGAAAAACTACTCTGACAGAGAAGTTCCTGCTCTATGGAGGGGCGATCAACCTGGCCGGCTCTGTAAAGGGAAAGGCTACCGCACGGCATGCGGTATCAGACTGGATGGAGATTGAGAAGGAGCGAGGTATTTCAGTTACCTCTTCTGTACTGCAGTTTAATTATGACGGACGCTGCATTAATATCCTGGATACTCCCGGTCATCAGGATTTCTCCGAGGATACTTACCGTACGCTGATGGCTGCGGATTCTGCAGTGATGGTGATTGATGCTTCAAAGGGTGTGGAGGCGCAGACCAGAAAGCTGTTTAAAGTCTGCGCCATGCGCCATATTCCGGTATTTACTTTTATTAACAAGCTGGATCGGGACGCCAACGATACCTTTGAGCTTCTGGATGATATTGAAAATGAGCTGGGGATTCCCACCTGTCCGGTGAACTGGCCGATTGGCTCCGGAAAGCATTTTAAGGGAGTCTACGACCGGGAAACGAAAAAGGTACTGATCTTTTCTGATACCCAGAAAGGAACCAAAGAAGGGCATATTGAGGAGATTTCCCTGGAAGATCCCAGGCTGGATGAGATCCTGGAGCCAGGACAGAGGGAGCAGCTGGAGGAAGAGATTGAGCTTCTCGACGGAGCCAGCGCAGAGTTTGATCAGGATGCGGTGGACGAGGGGATGCTTTCCCCGGTTTTCTTTGGTTCCGCGCTCACCAATTTTGGTGTAGAAACTTTTTTACAGCATTTTCTTCTTATGACCACGACTCCGCTTCCGAGAACGGCAGACTGCGGTGTGATCGATCCCATGAAAGAAGATTTTTCTGCCTTTGTCTTCAAAATCCAGGCCAATATGAACAAAGCGCACCGGGATCGGATCGCATTTATGCGGATCTGTTCCGGTAAGTTTGACGCGGGCATGGAAGTTTACCATGTGCAGGGAAATAAGAAAATGCGCCTCTCCCAGCCGCAGCAGATGATGGCTCAGGATCGCCACATTGTGGAGGAAGCGTACGCGGGAGATATTATCGGCGTGTTCGATCCGGGCATTTTCTCAATCGGAGATACGATCTGTATGCCGGGGAAAAAATTTGCCTATGAAGGGATTCCCACTTTCGCACCGGAGCATTTTGCCAGAGTGCGGCTTCTGGACAGCATGAAGCGGAAACAGTTTGTAAAGGGCGTAACCCAGATCGCGCAGGAAGGAGCGATTCAGATTTTCCAGGAGTTTATCGGAGGCATGGAGGAGATCATCGTTGGCGTGGTAGGCGTCCTCCAGTTTGATGTGCTTAAGTATCGTCTGGAAAATGAGTATAACGTGGACATCCGCCTGGAAAATCTTCCCTATGAGCATATCCGCTGGATCGCCAATAAGGAGGAGGTGGATGTGGAGCATCTGACCGGAACTTCAGATATGAAGAAGGTAAAAGATATGAAGGGAAATCCTCTGCTGCTGTTTGTCAACTCCTGGAGTGTGGGTATGACTCTGGATCGGAACCCGGGACTGGAGCTGGAGGAATTTTCGAGAAATTAAATAGGATAAAAAGTTGCTGTATTCAAAGTCTGAATATGGCACTTTTTTTTTACCCCTTTTCATTTTTATACATTTTTGTTATAATGGGGAAAAGTGCAAAGACCCGGAGGAGGTTTTGGATATGGAAGAAAAGAAAATGATGGAGAGAGAAGCCTTTACAATTTATGATGATAATACAATCGGGACCGTTCGGATCGCCGACGAAGTGGTGGCGATCATTGCGGGACTGGCTGCCACAGAAGTGGAAGGAGTAGCTTCTATGGCCGGCAATATCACGAATGAGCTGGTAGGAAAGCTGGGGATGAAGAACCTGTCCAAAGGCGTGAAGGTGGAAGTGATGGAGGGAGTTGTCAGTGTAGATCTTACTCTCAACATGAAATATGGATATAATATTCCGGAAACCTGTGAACAGGTACAGAAAAGGGTGAAATCCGCGATCGAAAATATGACCGGGCTGGAGGCATCCGATGTGAATATCAGCATCGCTGAGGTGGAGATTGAAAAAGCAGGCAAATAATGCTGCACATATATATCAGAAAAATCAGGGGGGCTCAAAGGAACAGAGGCCCCCTTTTACCTTAATGAGAGAAAATGCGGGAGGATAAAGAATTGAGCAGACGGGAAATAAGGGAGAACATTTTTAAACTGCTGTTTATGGGAAATTTTAATAAAGGCGAGGAAATGGACGCCCAGCTGAAGCTGTATATGGAAAATATGGAGGGGGTCAGTGAAAAGGACCGAACCTACATGGAAGACAAATTTGAAAAGATCAGGGAACATCTGGAAGAGATTGATCAGCTTTTGAATGAGACTTCAAAAGGATGGAAGACCAGCCGGATGAACAAGGTGGATCTCAATGTTCTAAGACTGGCGGTATATGAGCTGAAATACGATGAGGAAGTGCCCACCGGTGTGGCGATCAATGAGGCGGTGGAGCTGGCCAAGAAGTTCGGAGGAGATGAATCTCCTGCTTTTGTGAACGGGATTCTTGCCAGACTGGCATAGGAGAGAAAAGGGAGGAGCCATGAACCGGGTTTATTCAGTGGGACAGGTCAATACGTATATCAAAAATATGTTTGTACAGGATTACCTGCTGCGGAATCTGGCAGTCCGGGGGGAAGTCAGCAACTGCAAGTATCACCCCAGCGGTCATATTTATTTTTCTCTGAAAGATGAACAGGGTGCGATCGCCTGTGTGATGTTTGCCGGACAGAGAAAAGGACTGGCTTTTTCCATGAAAGATGGAGATAAAGTAGTTGTGAGGGGAAGCGTCAGTGTCTATGAGAGGGATGGCCGGTATCAGATGTATGCCCGGGAGATTGCTCTGGAGGGTGCAGGGCTTCTCTATGAGCAGTTTCTGAAGCTGAAGCGGGAACTGGAAGAGATGGGAATGTTTGCCCCGGAGTATAAGCAGCCGATTCCCCGCTATGCAAAAAGGATCGGAGTGGTGACAGCCCCTACCGGAGCGGCGATCCAGGATATCCGAAATATTGCAGGCAGAAGAAATCCATATGTGCAGCTGATCCTCTGTCCGGCACTGGTGCAGGGAGAAGGGGCAAAGGAAAGTATTGTAAGAGGCATCCAGACGCTGGATCGGCTGGGACTTGACGTGCTGATCGTGGGAAGAGGCGGCGGATCGATAGAGGATCTTTGGGCTTTCAATGAAGAGTGTGTGGCCCGGGCTATTTTCCAGTGCAGAACACCGGTGATTTCAGCAGTAGGACATGAGACGGATGTGACGATCGCAGATTTTGCGGCGGATTTAAGGGCGCCAACTCCTTCTGCGGCGGCCGAACTGGCGGTCTGTGATGTGCGGGAGCTTCTGGGGCGTCTGGAAGACTATGAGGATCGTTTCAGAAAAAGCATGGAGATGCAGATGGAACGGTTCCGGCAGAGACTGCGCCAGTACCAGATGCGGCTTATGTATGTGAGTCCGGGGCAGAGAATCCGGGAAAACCGGCAGTATCTGGCAGATACGGAGGGACGTCTGCGCCTTTTGATGGAGCAGAAGATCCGGGACAGACGCCACTGCCTGCAGATTTATATTGAGCGTTTTCGCGGGCTTTCCCCGCTGGAGAAACTGAACCAGGGATTTTCTTATGTAGAAGATGAAAAGGGAAAAGCAGTGACAGCTGTAGGGGAGGTAGAGAAAGGCGATCTTCTGACGATCCAGGTGACGGACGGCAGGATCCGGGCCAGGGTGGAAGAAGCAGAGAAGACAGAAGGTGAGGCAGAAAGATGACAGAGAAAAAGGAGACAGATCTGACGCTGGAAGAGAGCTTTCTTAAGCTGGATCGTCTGGTGGAGAAGCTGGAGAGCCGGGAAACTTCCCTGGAGGAGTCTTTCCAGGCGTACCGGCAGGGAATGGAACTGTTAAAATACTGCAGCGGGAAGATCGACCGGGTGGAGAAAAAGATGCTGCAGATCAACGAAGATGGTGAGTTCAGTGAATTTTAAAGAAGAATTAAAGCAGAGAAAGGCAGAGGCGGAAGCCTGTCTCTTATACACATCT
>URYM01000136.1 GCA_900552095.1 uncultured Blautia sp.
GTGTGGATCCGGAGGCAGCTTACCGGATTGTTCGTCCGTCGATGCCTTTTTATGGAAGAGAAATCCTGGAGATGGCCATAGCGGCTCTTCTGCAGGGAGAAAATCTTCTGCTGACCGGCTCCAAGGCTACGGGAAAAAATGTGCTGGCGGAGAATCTGGCCTGGATCTTCGGAAGACCTTCCTACAATATTTCCTTCCATGTAAATACAGGAAGTGCGGAACTGATCGGGACGGACACTTTTGTGGATAACCAGGTGCAGCTGAGAAAGGGAAGTATCTATCAATGTGCGCAGTATGGGGGATTCGGTATTCTGGATGAGATTAATATGGCGAAAAATGATGCAGTCTCCGTTCTTCATGCCACGCTGGATTACAGAAGGAGTATTGACGTGCCCGGGTACGATAAGATTGATCTGCATCCGGCGGCGCGGTTTATCGGGACAATGAATTATGGATATGCTGGGACAAAGGAACTGAATGAAGCTCTGGTGTCCAGATTTCTGGTAATTGCCATGCCGGATCAGACGGAGGAGACGCTTCTTAAAATTATGAGAAAGGCATATCCGACAGCCCGGGAGACGGCGCTGGAACAGTTTGCCGGGCTTTTTCTGGATCTGCAGTTAAAGGCGGCCAACGGGGAGATTTCCACCAAGGCCGTTGACCTGAGGGGGATTCTGGCGGCGGTTGGAACGATGAAGACGGGATTATCTCCGGCTCTCGCTGTGCGGATGGGCGTGGTAAACAAATGCTTTGACAATTTCGAGAGAGAGATTGTGGAAGATGTGGTGATGACCCGGATCCCGGCTGACTGGACGAGAGATCAGATCTTCGAGGTGTAGGAATGGAAGAACTTCAGATGGAACTGGAAAACAGGATCCGGAACCTGGTGTGGACAGTCTGTGGAGATTACACCATGGAAGTAAAGCCGGATGTGGAAAGTTTTCTGAGCTGCCGTCCGGCGGGACTCTATGACAGCGTCAAGCAGGGGGCATTTGCCCGTTTCTTTGACCGGGAAGTCCTAAGTCTTTACCTGGTGAAGAAAGTGTACCTGGGAGCAGAAGAAGGCGCCCTGGTGTTCTTGTCTCAGCTGTGTATTGAGGAGGCAGTGGGGGAAAAGCTGGCCTCAGAGCGTCCGGGTGTGCGAAGCCTTCGCCTGGAAGCGTATCAGGGGATCCTGGAGCGGGATTTTTCCAGACTTTCCGGTCATTTTCCGGGGCGGGTAAAGCTTGCCCTTATGCGGGAAGCACTGGATGGCAGACAGACGGTAGAAAAAAGGATCCGGCAGGGAATGGAAGAGCTGTATCAGCTGCGTGAGGCAAAGGAGACAGAGGAAGTGATCCGGAAGATTGATCATCTCTACAATGTCTGGGTGGATCCGGATTTTGAAAAAAGGCGGGGCGGCCTTGAGGCAGTAGAGGCGGTAACGCTTGAAGATCTGGCGGAATTTAACTGGCAGGATTACCTGACAGAGGAGATGTATGCGGAAAATCTGGAGGCTTATCTGGAACAGATGGCCAAAGAGATGGTGCAGACCGCTTCTCTGGATCGGGAAGAGAAGAGAGAGGGAAGCGGACAGAAGAAAAGAATTGTAGTGGTGGATCAGGAGGCGATGCAGAAGGTTTACAGCTACATTGAGCTGAATTTCGGGAAAACGTACCTGACTCCGGCAGAGGAAAAGAAGAGAAACATCAGGCTGTGCCGGGGGATTCACGGAGACTGCGGGTTATACTATACGGACGGGATTTTGCAGAATCCGGTAAAACGCAATTACCAGTATGAGTATGCCAGAAAGCAGATGGGAAAAAATAAGTATGCCTACTATGATAATCACAGGGCTGTCAAGAAAAATATCGCAGAGCTGAGCCGGATTCTCAAGCACGCGCTGGCGCTGCGAAGCCAGAGTCAGTCGGAACTGTCTGACCGGGGAAAACTTCTGCCTGCCCGGCTGTGGAAAGTGGGGAGGACGCAGGACGCCCGGCTTTTTGCCAGGGAACAGAAGGCGGAGGAGACAGAATTTGTTGTGGATGTATTAATCGACGCCAGCGGTTCTCAGAGAAAGCGCCAGGAACAGGTGGTGCTGCAGGCCTATATTCTTATGGAGGCATTAAGCAGCGCGGGAATTCCCCATCGGGTCACTTCTTTTTGTACTTTCTGGGATTACACCGTGCTTCAGCGGTTCCGGGAGTACGATGAGGACAGAAGTAAAAATGAGAGGATCTTTGAATTTACCACATCTTCTAACAACAGAGACGGGCTTGCCGTCCGGGCGGCGGCAGAGGAACTTCTGAACCGGGAAGAGGAAAAGAAAATACTGATCCTTTTAAGCGACGGGAAGCCCTACGATGTGGTCGTGAACAGACCCAATGCCAGAAATCCCAGACCCTATGAGGGGACTTACGCGATACGCGATACGGGTACGGCAGTCCGCTGGCTGCGGAATATGGGAGTGGCTGTGCTGGGAGTTTTCGCCGGGGAAGAGAGGGAACTGGAGGCGGAAAAGAAGATTTTCGGCAAAGATTTTGCCTATATCCGACAGATTTCAAACTTTTCTGCGGTGGTGGGAAGATATTTGATGAAACAGTTGGAAGACTGGGATTGAAGGGATTTTGGGCAGGCGGCAAAATCTTAAAATATTGTGAAAATGTTAAAAATATTACATTTTCTCTTTTCTTTTCCGTCAAAATATATTAGAATATAGTCTAAGTAACTTTGCTTTTTTTGGGATGTAGGCAATGTGGAAGTAACTATATAAATGAAAGAGGGACGAATATATGATATCCAATCAGATTCTGCAGAATACGATTGACGGCTTGAAGACGATTTCTAAAACAGATTTTTGTGTGGCAGATGTGGAAGGCAAGGTAGTGGTTCAGACGTTTCCGGAACCGGTGAGCAATGAGCTGGAGATCAGTAGTTTTGCCCAGTCTCCGGCGGACAGCCAGACCGTGAAGGATTATCAGTTTTTTAAGGTGTACGATGAGCAGCAGCTGGAGTATATCTTGATCGCAGGCGGCGGTGAGGATGTACACATGGTGGGAAAGATGGCGGCATTTCAGATCCAGAATCTTCTGATCGCCTACAAGGAGCGTTTTGACAAGGATAACTTTATCAAGAACCTGCTTCTTGACAACCTGCTTCTGGTAGACATCTATAACCGGGCGAAGAAACTGCGCATCGAAGTGAATGTGCGCCGCGTGGTATTTATCCTGGAGACCAGCCAGGAGAAGGATCACAGCGCCATGGAGAGCGTGAAGAGCGTATTCACAGGGAAGAACGGTGATTTTATCACCGCAGTGGATGAGAAGAGTATTATCGTGGTAAAGGAACTGGAACTGGGTGACGGCTACGAGGAGATGGAGCGGATCGCCGCTTCTATCCTGGAGGCTGTGGGAAGAGATGAGGAAGGAAAAACTCATATCGCTTACGGCACCATCGTCAAGGAACTGAAGGAAGTTTCCCGCTCCTACAAGGAGGCCAGAATGGCTCTGGATGTGGGCAAGATCTTCTTCAGTGACCGGGATATTATCGCCTACAGTTCACTGGGAATCGGAAGACTGATCTATCAGCTGCCTATTCCTCTGTGTAAGATGTTTATCAAAGAGATCTTTGAGAACAAGTCTCCGGATGATTTTGATGAGGAGACGCTGACAACCATCAATAAATTCTTTGAGAACAGCCTGAATGTATCAGAAACTTCCAGACAGCTGTACATTCACAGAAATACTTTGGTATATCGGCTGGATAAGCTTCAAAAGAGCACCGGTCTTGACCTGCGTGTCTTTGAAGATGCTATTACTTTCAAGATTGCGCTTATGGTCGTACGATATATGAAATACATGGAAACACTGGACTATTAAGACAGGAGGAGTATCATGATTACGTTAGATGGCGTAAGCAAGTCATACAGCAAGGGGCAGCCCGCCCTGAATAATGTATCCTTGCACATTGATAAGGGGGAATTTGTTTTCGTCGTAGGAAACAGCGGTTCCGGAAAATCCACACTGATCAAGCTTCTGCTCAAGGAGCTGGAACCCACCTCAGGCACCATCACGGTCAACAATCAGGTTTTGAATAAGCTGAAGCGGCGCAAGATCGCCAAGTACCGCAGATGTCTGGGCGTAGTATTTCAGGACTTCCGCCTTTTAAAGGATCGGAATGTTTATGAAAATGTGGCTTTTGCCCAGCGGGTGATCGAGAGACCCAGCCGGGTGATCAAGAAGCGGGTTCCGGAGGTTCTGACCGTGGTAGGGCTGGCGGAGAAGTATAAATCTCTGCCCAGACAGCTCTCCGGAGGAGAGCAGCAGAGAGTTGCCCTGGCCCGGGCTCTGGTGAACCGGCCGGACATTCTGCTGGCGGACGAGCCTACGGGAAATCTGGATCCCAAGAACTCATTTGAGATTATGAAACTGCTGGAAGAGATCAACGAGCGCGGTACCACCGTACTGGTCGTAACCCACAACCGGGAGATTGTAAATGCATTTAAGAAGCGGGTTATCGCCATGAAGAAAGGCGTCATTGTAAGCGACGAACAAGAAGGTGAATACCATGAGAGTTAGTACGATCGGTTACAGCATCAAGCAGGGCGGCAAAAATATCTGGAGAAACAAGCTGTTTTCCGTGGCATCCATTGCCACCATGGGAGCCTGTATTTTCCTTTTCGGCCTTGTATTTTCCATTATTGTAAACTTTCGCTACATTGTAAAAAATGTGGAGGAAGGCGTATCCATGACCGTTATGTTTGAGGACGGGGTGGATCAGGCCACGATGGATGCGATCGGGAAACAGATCGAGAGCCGGACGGATCTGGTGCGGGAAGTGCGTTACGTCTCCGCCGATCAGGCCTGGGAGGAGTTTGCCCAGGATTATTTCCCGGAGGATCAGCAGAATTTAAAGAGCGGTTTTAAGGATAATGACAATCCGCTGCTTTATTCTGCCAGTTATGAAGTCTACGCCAGAAGCGTGGAAGTTCAGAATCAGTTAAGAGAGTATATTCAGCAGATGGACGGCGTGCGGGTCGTAAACCAGGCTACGGATGTGACCAGCACACTGAGCAGCTTTAATAAAATGATCGGATATATTTCCATTGCGATCATTGCTATTTTGCTGGCAGTTGCCATCTTCCTGATCAGTAATACGGTTGCCATCGGTATTTCCGTCCGCAAGGAAGAGATCGGTATCATGAAGCTGATCGGAGCGACCAACTTCTTCGTCCGTTTCCCCTTCATTGTGGAAGGTGTGATCCTGGGACTGGTGGGATCCGCGATTCCGCTGGGACTTCTGTATGTGCTCTATGAAAAGGTAGTTGGTTATATCCTGGAGAAATTCAGCGTGCTGACCAATGTGATCCAGTTTATGGATGTGAATCAGGTATTCGTGGTACTGCTTCCGGTGGGACTGCTCCTGGGTATGGGAATCGGTTTTGTGGGAAGTATGTTTACCATCAGAAAACATCTGAAAGTCTAAAGGAATAAATAGAAGGTTTCTGAAATAACATAAGTAGGAAAAGAAGGGCCGCTGCAAAAACGGTAGGATTGGAGAATCTGGTTTTGCGGCGGTTCTTCTGCATTGGAGAGAAAGAGATGAAG
>URYM01000137.1 GCA_900552095.1 uncultured Blautia sp.
GTCTCGTGGGCTCGGAGATGTGTATAAGAGACAGCCGTCAGATCCGAGGCAAAATGAAGCAGTGTCTTCACACGCCGCAGCGCTACCGCTCCGCCTCCAACCACCACAATCTTATACTCAGAAAGATCTGTAAAGAGCGGAAATAACGGTTTATTCTTCCTCTTCATATACTTTTTCCAATCCTTCCATACAAGTCAGGAAGGTATCTTTATCCAGATAATCCCGCAGGCCGAAAATCAGCTTGGTCACTACTTTTCCGGCGGAACTGCGGATCACATTCCAGGTCTCTTCCTTCTCCTTTTCTTCCATCGGCAGGTGTACCAAAAGCTTATGGATCCGGAAATTCAGATCTTCCATCGCCTCCTCCTGCACTTTCTGGATCCTGGGAATCAGATTTCTCCCCTCTCTCCAGCTGTAAAATTCCTCCATCACTTCCCTCAGAATCTGTTCTGCCTGTTCCATGGCCTTCTGCACCTGAGGCGTGATCTGATTCATTTTGAAATCATCAATATTATACAGATCGATCCCCGGCAGTTCTCCGATCGAAGGCTCCATGTCTCTGGGAACCGCAAGGTCGATCAGAATCATATGCTCTTTTGCTGGGGAAGCTGCCACCAATTCCCTTGTCAGGGTAAAATTGGGACTGGCCGTAGCGCTGACTACCAGATCACAGGAAGGGAAAAATTCCATCCGCTCCCCGTAATTGATCCGCTTGCAGCCCACCGGAATCTCCACCACTCCGCTTCTGTACTGGCGCACCGTAACCGTAACGTCAGCTCCTGCCTGACGCAGCGTCTGCGCGGCCAGACGCCCCATCTCTCCATTTCCGATCACCATACAGGTTTTCCCTTTCACAGAGAAAGCTTTCTCTCTTAAAAGGCGCAGTGCCTGATCCATAGCCGTCTCGTTGGCCCGGGAAAAGGTCACTTCTGTCTTCACCCGCTTTGCTGCCGTAATCGCCTTGCGGAACAGAACTTCCAGCACATTATCTGTGCGGTACTCCTCCCTTGACAGCGCCAGCGCATCCTTCACCTGCGTTATGATCTGATCCTCCGCCAGGATCTGGGATTTCAGACCACAGGTCATAAAAAAGAGATGTTCCACAGCCTCCTGCTCCTGCCGGAACACAAAATACTGTCTGGCATCCTCTTCTTTCACCTCTTTCAGCCTGCAGACCAGAGTAAAAAGTTCCTCGGGCGTCCCGTCCATATGGGCCCAGACCTCCATCCGGTTGCAGGTAGATAAAATCAGGGTTCCAAAAATTGTTTCCTCTTCCGTCAGACGTTCCATTCCCCAGACGGCCTGTTTCTTCGTAAATGCAAATAGCGCCCGCACGTCTACGGACGCTTTCTCGTAGTCTATTCCAACCATACAGATACTCATGGTATTTCCTCCGGATGTATAAATTTCTAGACCTATCATACCACAACTTTTCTTAAAGGTAAAATGATTTGTTCTCCGCCTTCTATTGACAAAAAACCGGCCATCCTTTACTCTGAAAACCAGGAGGAATTTATACATGAACAAAAACAAAACAAAAGCAATCCTGGTGGTCAGTTTCGGCACCAGCTACAACGACACCAGAAAGAAAACCATAGAGGCCATCGAGCAGGATCTGGCCGATGCTTATCCCGATTATCAGATCCGCCGTGCCTGGACCAGCAAAATGATCATGGCCAAATTATGGAAGCGGGATCATCTAAAGATTGACAATGTAAAAGAAGCCATGGCTCAGATGGCAGAAGACGGAATCACCGATGTGATCGTCCAGCCCACCCATGTGATCAACGGTATTGAAAATGATCTGATGAAGGAGGATGTACTTTCCTTCCGAAACCAGTTTCATTCCATCCATTTCGGCGATCCTATGCTCACCACAGAGGCAGACAGCCAGCTGGTGATCGATGCCATCGCCGAAGAGTTCTCATTTCTTCCAAAGAAAGATGTTCTCGTTCTGATGGGACACGGAACAACCCATTTCGCCAATTCCGTTTACGCTGCTCTCGACTATACCTTCAAAGACCGGGGCTTTAAAAATATTTTTGTGGGAACCGTGGAAGCCTACCCTTCCATGGAGACACTCTTAAAGCTTCTGAGCGAATATCAGCCGGAGACGGTTCACCTGGCCCCCTTCATGATCGTAGCAGGAGACCATGCCACCAATGACCTGGCCGGAGATGATCCCGACTCCTGGCGCTGTCAGATCGAACGGGCCGGATTCCAGACCGCTTGCCATCTGAAAGGTCTGGGGGAATATCCCTCTATCCGCCGTCTCTTTCTGGCACACGCAAAAACCGCCATGGAAAAAGACCGGAAACATTAGTTCAAAAAATTATTCAAAAAAAGTTGCAACTTTTTTTATTTTATAGTTGCAACTTTTTCTGAAATAGGTTATAATAACTTTCGTGCCATGCACAAGCCGGAATAGCTCAGTCGGTAGAGCACTTCACTCGTAATGAAGGGGTCGTCAGTTCGAGTCTGATTTCCGGCTCTTTTTTTATTTATCTGCAGATTCCTTACTGCCTTTTTCTAATAGAAACCACAATCCGATAAAAAATATTACAAACACAATCATACTTAACATCGTAAAGGTTTTGCTGTACTGCATTACATTCTGCATTCCCATTAAAGTATTCAGATTTATATTTCCACTTTTTTCCAAAGCATTCACATCTGCATATTGTGCCAATGTCTGGTATTTAGAATTAAGAGAAAAGAACGCAATCGTATAAACACCTGTTAAGCAGCCTAAAATAACTGTAGCTTTGTTTAAGGATTTCTTCCATACAAATTTCTTTTTTTGCAGCCTCATAAATGTAACTATCATCAAACTTCCAAAAAACAAGATCACTATTTCCATTGCAAAAGTCAAAAGTATTGGATTATTTGTTTTCTCAACCGCCAACAGTACAAGTGAATCTATTCCTGTTTTCAGACATGAAGCAAGAATCCCCAAAATAAAGCCATGACAACTTATCTTGATAAAATTATCACTTCCATTGCATTTGACTTTACTGGCAGCATATAAAGAGGCAGAATAAATCACCCACAGTATAAAGGATATTACAAAATACAGGTCAAAATGCTTCAAAGACATATAAGGTATTCCTACAAGCCATTTTGAAAGCACTCCGAATAAAATTGTTGATATGATTACAATTGTTAAATTTTTACTATTTAGCATTTCCTCCTCCTTACTTGTTTTGACGATTGCTTATTTGGCAACAGAAAAAGCCGCCGCTTCTTTAATCCAGCCCATCCGTTCCTCGTCAATCTCATCACATCGGGAAACAAGGAGATGATGCGTCCAGCGGTGGGGATAAGGCTCCGTTGCAATGTCAAGCCGGAGCGATTCTACTTTATGCCCCAAACCCAAAGTCACCACGATATAATTTTCCGGGCAGTCTTTCTTTTTCCGTATCCATGTTCACTGTTCTCTGTACTCTTTTATGATATTTTTTTCCTCAGATAGACCATATCGGTGAGCAATACTCCTTCTTCCCAGATCGGATGATCATAATGATCTGTGAAAAAGTTTTTGATTCTGTGGGAGTATACAAAGCCGCATTTTTCATAAAACGGCAGGGTAAGGGGAGACTCCCCTGTTCCTGCCTGCAGCACAGAAAAACGAGACTGATACCTTTTTTCCACAAAAGTAAGAAGGGCTCTTCCGTACCCCTGCCCCCGGAAAAGGGGATCTACTGCTATATTTTTAATCTCCAGGATCCCATCTTCCTCCTCTGTAAGGACGCACTCTGCCTTTATCCCTTCATCCTCCAGAAGATACAGAATTCCCCGTTCCAGATAGCGGTCTATCATTTCTTCCTGTTCATCTGCCAGAAGAAGAAGGGGAAGATATTTTTTCTTATTCTTTCTGATCTCTCTGATCTTCACGGCACTTCCCTCTCTCCCATAAACCTGCTTTTTTCTCCATGACAAAATTAGTCAGAAAAATCTGTCCCCGGCAGCTGTCTGCTCCATCCTTTCACAGAGAGCCGTCCCGATCCCTCTTCCCTGATACGATGCATGCACATAAAGCCGGTCAAGATATCCTGTTCTGTCTATATCCCCAAACCCTGCAATACGCCCGTCTTCCACCGCAACGAAACTGTCATGTTCCAGAAAAGACAAATTCCAGACCTGCGGATCAGGCTCCTTTTTTGCCCAGGCATTTAACTGCTGTTCGGTATAATCTTTCGCATTCACTGTATGAACTGTCTGATAAAAAAGCGCTGTAATCTCCTTGCAGTCTTCCTGCCGGTATCTTCGGATTTCCATCTCTGTTTCCCTTTACCGAAGGATTGACTGAGCCATCCGGTGATAGGTATGCCGCACTCCGCGCACAGCAATCCCGTAAGCCATGATATTTTCCGGAAGAGCCATGCCCACGTAGCCGGAATCACCGATATGATGCAGATCCGTTCCTGTCATCTTGCACTCCAGGGCAATACGCTTTATCGTATCTGTATCTGCCCCTTCCTGGGAGGTTCCGATGGACGTCATGGTAAGTTTTCCCAGACTGTGGGCAAAGTTTACCAGACTGCGAATATATTCTGTAGTAATTCCCGGTACTGTCCCCGGCGCAGGCATGAGAATAATATCTGCTCCCGCATCGGAAAATTCCCGGATATCTGCCTCCGTGATGATATGCTCTCCACCTTCTCCCAGCACTCCGGACGCATGCATCTTGCCCGCTGCCAGTGCAATCTTATTTCCCGCCTCCTTCTGGATTTCCCGAAGCGAGGAGATAATGGCTCGATTATTCACTCCATTTCCCGGATTTCCGGTCAACACGATCAGGTCGGCGCCCATCCGCACTGCCAGCCTGGCATTCTCCGCTGACGCATATCGCCCGGCACTCATCCCCCACAGAGGATCTCCCTGTTCTTTTATCACCGCTTCATCCACCGGCTCCAGATTAATTCCCACTGGCCGTCCGGTCAGTTTTTTTACTTCCCGGATCACCTCCTCTTTCTCCACCTCAGGCAGCGCCCGGATCAGAGGATCCTGTACATCAAACATATTTAAAAGAATAATATCTGCTCCCATGGATGCGGCAAATTCCGCATTGGTCACATCGCTTAAAAGGGGCTGTACCGTCCCAATCGTCTCACTGACCAGAATCCGTCCCTCACTTCCCGCAATGGCTCCCAGAAATTCCTCCCGGGATAACTCTGTCAGTTCCGAAGATTTCATATTTAAAAATCGCTTCATCTTCTGTCCTCCTACACAATTTCATCTAAAAAGCTGCTGCGGATTACCCGTACTTTCTGCAGCAGTTCTTTCTGCTCCCCGGGCAATTCCGGCCAGATCTCCTCCGGCTTTTCAACCCCAAAAAGCCACTGCGTGATCTTGGCTGTATCCGTTTTCAGAACAGGCAGGCCGCCCGCCTCCCCGTTCTCCTTTGGCTTTAATATTCCGCCTTTTTCTGTAAAGGTAAGCAAAAAACTTCCGTTTTGTTCCGGAATACAGGCATCGCTCCTGTCTCTTATACACATCTGACGCTGCCGACGATCTTACGC
>URYM01000138.1 GCA_900552095.1 uncultured Blautia sp.
GCGTGACCGGGAATACCGAAGAGCCGCTTCCGGCCAGAAAATAATGGTGCTGCTGGGAACGGTGCTGCTGGCAGCTGGTATTGGCGCCGGCGTCTGGGGATTCCAGGTCAGAATGGGCGAACTTTTCACAGAAGCATATGAGCAGGTGGCTGAGATGGCCGGAAAGGATGACTACGATGCGATAATCAGTCAGGGAATCGATCTGCTGAATGAAGATCGATACAGGAGCGCTATGAGACGGGAGCCGAAGAAAAAGGCGGATCTTCTGTATCTGGTGGCGAACAGTTACTTTGAACAGGAAGACTATCCGCATGCGGTATCTTTTTATCAGGAGGCGGTTGCCTGCAATCAGGAAAACCCGGAATATTTCCGGGATTATGCCATAGCACTGGCAAGGCAGGAGAAGACGGAGGAAGCTGAAGAAATTCTGGAGCAGGCAGTGGCGCTTGGACTGGAAGAAGATCATATTTATCTTGTGCAGGCGGAGATCGCTGCGGGACGCCGGGATTATGGAACGGCGGTGGAAAATTTCCAGGAAGCGATCCGGATATCGGAGAACGATTATCTGCGCACCAGAGCCTCGCTTTTATGCGCCCGGGTATACCGAAGCCTGGGAGAAGGCGCGCAGGAGAGAGCAATCCTGGAGGAAGCCAGAGACTATGCAGATCCGGGGCAGTACAAAGCGGTGACAAGGGCTCTCGGCGCGGCCTGTGTGCGGGCTTATAATCAGGCCGCGGAAGAACAGGAAAAGGAAGCTGCGCTTGCGGAGGCGCTGGACTGTTATCTGGATCTGGTGAATGGAGACGCGCCTGCCTTTCAGGATCAGATGAACCTGGCGGTTGTGTACGAGATCGCCGGGAAGTATCAGGAGGCGGAGCAGCAGTTTCTGGATATGAAGGAAGGCTATCCCGACGATTATCGGATCTATATGCGGCTTGCGCTTCTGTACTGTTCGATGGAAGCAGAAAAGGCGGAGGAAGAGAGAGATTACAGTCTGGTGAAGGAAAATTACGATCTGGCCGCGCAGTACTATGAGAAAACTGCCCAGTCGGGAATGTCGGATGAGAATATGCAGGATCTGGAAGAGATCATCAACCAGCTGTATGAGAAAGGATGGCTGAGCGGAGAATGACGCAGGGAGAGATTTTGATTGCGGCAGGAGCCGCACTGGCAGTACTGGGACTGGTTCTTCTTTTGGCAGGGGGAATTGGTTTTGGAGTGAGAAAGAAGAAGATAAAAGAAAAATTATATGACAGATATGGATTTTAAGCAGGAGGAGATCAGTATGTTTTGCGAAAATTGCGGAGCAAAGTTAAAAGAAGATGACCGGTTCTGTCCGGAGTGCGGAACACCGGTAAAAGTGTCTTCGGACGCCGGCCGGGAGCAGGGGCAGCAGACTTATCAGCAGCCGGGGTATGATGAGCAGCAGACTTATCAGCAGCCGGAGTATGGCGGGCAGCAGCCTTATCAGCAGCCCGGATTCAGTGAGCAGCAGCCCTATCGGCAGCCGGAGCAGAGGCAGCAGTTTTATCAGCAGGAATATCAGGAGCCGGAGCCTCAGCGCCGGGAGGAGATCAAACGGAGAAAGGTGCAGGAGAAAAAGAAGAAAAATCAGACCGTAACGCTGGTTGTGTTAGGAGTGGCGGTTGCAGCGCTTCTGGCAGCTGTTATCTTCGGTATCTGGATGCTGATGAAACCGGCAAAAGAGGAGGAATACGCATCTCCCCAGGTGTCGGTGAGCCCAACGGAAGAGCCGGATGAAAAAGAAGATATGGAGGGGAAAAAAGAAGAGAAGGAAAAAGAGGACAAAGAGGAGAAAGAAGAGAAGGTAACAGTTACAGCAACACCCACACCTACAGCTGAGCCTACGCCTACGCTGCCGCCTGTTACGACCGTGACGCCCACACTGGCGCCGGCGGGAGACTTTATTTTTCCCGACAGCAACAGCCGCTATCTGAGTTATGATGAAGTGTATGCAAAAAACCAGCAGGAACTGTCCTATGCGAGAAATGAAATTTTTGCCCGCCACGGCAGAAAGTTCAAGTCTGCAGATCTGCAGAGCTATTTTGGAAGTAAGTCCTGGTATACGCCGCTGTATGAGCCGGATGAATTTGCGGCAATTCAGGATTCTCTCTTTAATGATTACGAGAAAGAAAATATCAAGCAGATCACGAAAGTGGAGAAGGACAAGGGTTATGAGTAAAAAAGGGATTTTCTTGAGAGGTATCAGCACACCGGGGCAGGAGACGTTTCAGATTGACCGGGAAGGATTTGTGATCGGAAAGGGAACCGAAGGAACGGACGGGGTCATTTCTGGTGTCTGTACTGTAAGCAGACAACATCTGCAGGCAGACTGGAAGGAGGGACGGGTCTGGATTACAGACCTGTCCAGCACCAATGGGACTTTTATAAATGGAATCCAGATTCCGCCGATGACTCCCCGGGAAATTTTTGCCGGGGATGAGATTGCACTGGCTGACTATATCTTTTTGGCGGAGCCGGTGGAGAAGGAACGTCTGCTGATCGTGGAAGAACCGGGAAATGACTGGAGTACGCTGGAACAGGCGGTATATGAAAATCTGTCCTGCCGGTATGAGATTCAGGTGATCCGGGACTACTTTGCGCTGGAGGAGTATTTCCGCCAGGAGAGAAAGCTGGATGTAATGTTGGTGGAAGAGAGTCTGTATGGGAAATATCTGGAGCGTCATCAGATTGGCTGGCTGATTCTGCTTAAGCCGGAAATGAAAGAAGACAGCCGGGAGCTGATTGAAAATCTGAGGTAAAAGAGGAGGAGATCACATGTTTTGTCCGAAGTGCGGTCATAGAAATGAAGAGGAGGCACGATTTTGCGAGGAATGCGGAACTTTGCTGGAAAAAGCAGAACCGGAACGTCCCAGGTGTCCCAGATGCGGAGCCGGGATTGCGGATGAGAACGCAGGGTTTTGTCCGGAGTGCGGCAAGCCGCTGAGAGAGGAAGAAGCTGCGGTGCCTGTCTTTGAAGAGGCAGGGGAGGAAGAGAAAGTGTCTATGAAACTGCCGATCGTGCTGGGAGTGATAGCGGCAGTGCTGGCGGCTGCTGTGATCGGTCTTGGAATCTGGTACAACAGTTTGTCAAAAAAGGCGGATGATTATACGGTTCCGGATTTCAGTCAGCTGATAGAAGAAGCTGAGGATGGAAACAGTATCGGAGGCTTGGAATCATGAAAAGCAGAAAAGCAAGAAGCATTCTGAGCACGCTTCTCGGACTGCTTTGTCTGTTCCTTGCGGGAATCGGGGCTTATCTGGGGGTACAGATCAGTCAGGTGAAGCGCTATGAGGAACAGATTTCTCTGGGAGATAAATACCTGGAAGAACTGGATTATGAAAATGCGGAGATTGCCTACCGCAAGGCAGTAGAGATCAGTGAGAAGCGGGAGAGCAGTTACGTGAAACTGACCGTTCTCTATATAGAGCAGGAAGAGTATGAAAAGGCCGCTCAGATTATAGAAGAAGGACGGGAACAGACCGGTAAGGAAGAGGTTTTCTCAGATCTTCAGCAGCAAGTGGAAGAGCTGGAACCTTCCCGGGAGCCGGAAGAAGACACTTCCCAGAAAGAAGAAGAGAAAGAGTCTTTTGACTGGGAGCGCGCTTTTGAGAAGACCATCCTCTCGGAACTGGAACTTCTGACTTCGGAGGATTTAAATTACAGTACATCCTCTTCCGTTTATTATCATCAGAGCGGGGTGATCAGTGCGGATATCGTGGAATTTGAAGGGAAAACGTATCTCTACTGTATTTATCTGGCTGCAGAGAAGGGAAATGCCGGTTGGGCGAACCGTTTTCATTTGGTACTGTATCGCGGCGAAGATTTTTCTCAGGTAGGTGATGTGAGACTGGGAGAAATGGACTATTTTGGAGGATGGGCGCTTCGCGGACAGAAAGCAGCGGTTATGCTGAGAGAAGAGGAAGAATGTCTGCAGTGGGTTTTTGGCGGATATACGGAATACTGGGAAAGCATGGGGCAGGAGACTGCGGTTGTTTCCTTTGACGGAGGCGAACTGAAAAAAGAACTGATCCTGACGAGTCATGAGGGTGGAAATGAATCTGTTGTAAAGCGAAACGGGGAAGAAGTTTACGCTTATTATGATGAACAGCTGCAGACGGGGACTGCTGCCAGCGGTGCGGAGGCCTATGCGCAGGAACTGGAAAGAGAGCATCTTCCGGAGAATCTGGAGGCCTTCGGACAGGAAAAAGAAATCTGCCGTCTGGAATATACGGCAGTCCAGACAGATGGAACGGGATCCGGAAGTTATACGGGAACGGTAACGGACCACACAGGTCTGGCCGGAAGACTGGAAGGGAAGGCAGAACCGGAACAGAATACAGAGGAGAGCGGAGATTATGAGATGCCCCAGGAGCATTGGGAGATGCTCAGTTTTATGACGGGGCAGATGATAAACATGCTTGACTATAAGGGGATGATCTCCGAGGGAACCGAAGTCGGGATTGCAGATCTTCCCCAGGAGTATATCGGGGAGCTGGCTCCCTGTCTTGATGAATTTTGGATGAGGGAAGCATTTCCTTCTCTGCGAATGGATGGCGCTTATGCCTATTATGAGGAGTCGGTGATCCGCAGCTTTTTCCGCTCTGTGACAGGAGTGGAGCTGGATGGGATCTTAAAGGCGGATCAGGAAATGACGCTGACCTTTGATAATGGAGAATATGGCATCATTTTGGCTGACGGCGCTCCGCTTTATACTGTTCGGTATCTGGAAGGGATCCGCCAGGGAGATACGGTGACGGCTCTGATGGAACTGCTTGAAACAGGAAATACTGTGCGGACCAGCGCAGGCTGCTATCAGGTGAAATATGGCATTGATCCGGGAAGCGTGTTTGGGCATTATCTGATTTCTGTGGAAAAGCTTCCGGATCCGGACGGGGCATTTTCAGAAATCTCCGCCTCCTCCACACTGGCTGAAGCCGGGCAGGATCACAGCCCTGCGGTACTGAGGGATCACGATATGACCACAGCCTGGGCTGAGGGTGTGGACGGAACCGGCGTGGGTGAGACGATCCGGATCTCGGCGCAGGGAGTGCAGAAGGTACACGGTATCCGGCTGGGGCTCGGCTTTCTGAAGGATCAGGGGCTGCTTGAGCGGAATGGAAGGCCTGCAGCCCTGCATTTTGCCTTCTCAGACGGGACAGAACTGGATGCGGTGTTTGAACCGGATCTGTATGGAGTGGAAATGAAAGAGGGCGTTCAGGCTTCGTATCATGTCACCCCCCTGGCAGCAGGTTACGGCGCGGATCGGTGGGAACTTGCGCAAGGCTATCTGGACTACGTATCTTTCGGACAGGAGATTGAGACAGAGTGGATCGAGATCACGATTACAGATGCCCGGGCGGGAACAAAATATGAGGATACCTGCATTTCCGAACTGGTAGTTTACTGATGGAGGGCTGTCTCTTATACACATCTCCGAGCCCACGAGACCGTACTAGATCTCGTA
>URYM01000139.1 GCA_900552095.1 uncultured Blautia sp.
CTCCACGACCAGGAGGCGTCCATCCTTTCCGCTGATTCCCACTGCCTTGATCCCCAGAGACTCCACCAGCGCTACCAGCTCTTTATTCACCTTATTAAGCACCATCTCGGCCACTTCCATCGTCTCCGCATCAGTCACCCGAAGACCATTGACAAATCTGGGCTCCATCCCCATCCTGCCTACCATGCGGCTGATCTCCTTGCCGCCGCCGTGAACGATAATCGGCTTAAATCCAACCAGTTTTAAGAGCACCACATCTTTGATCACATTCATTTTCAGTTCCTGATCCACCATGGCGCTCCCGCCGTATTTTACAATGATTACTTTTCTGTTATACCTCTGGATATAGGGCAGCGCCTCGATCAGCGTCTGCGCCTTGTCAAGATACATCTGATTCACCATTTTCTTTTCTCCTCCTCACAACCTAAGACCGGTAGTCCGCATTAATCTTCACATAATCATAAGTCAGATCACAGCCCCAGGCTGTAGCCGACGCCTCTCCCATTTTAATATCTGCCACAGCAGTCACTTCTTTCTCGGACAGAATCCTGGTCGCTTCCTCTTCGCTGTAGTCTGTCGCCACCCCGTTTTCAATGATCTGCAGCCTTCCCGCCGCACTCTCAAAGAAGAGATCCACCTTCTCCGGGTCAAAAGATGCGCCGGAATAACCCATAGCGCAGAGGATCCGCCCCCAGTTGGCATCGTGGCCAAAGATCGCCGCCTTCGTCAGATTGGAAGTGATCACAGACTTGGCCAGGACAACTGCCTGTTCCTTCGTGGCAGCCCCCGTCACCTTCACTTCAAAGAGAGCGGAAGCCCCTTCCCCGTCTGCCGCCAGTTTCTTCGCCAGGGTCTGATTGACGAAAGCCAGCGCCTCCACAAAGGCAGCGTAATCTTCATCTTCTTTTGTGATCTTCTCATTTCCCGCCAGGCCACTGGCCAGCACCAGAGCCGTATCGTTGGTCGAGGTATCTCCGTCCACCGAAACCATGTTATAAGAGTCTGCCACAGTACTGCTCATCGCTTTTTGCAGCAGCTCTTTGGAAATAGCCGCGTCTGTAGTAATAAAACTTAACATGGTACACATATTGGGATGGATCATTCCGGACCCCTTGCACATGCCGCCGATGACAACCGTTTTGCCCCCCAGGGTCAGTTCCACCGCACACTCTTTTTTTACCGTATCCGTAGTCATGATCGCCTGTGCCGCCATCGTTCCCGCTTCCCGGGAATCTGACAGAAGCGGAGCCAGAGCCTCCACTCCGTCACAGATCTTATCGACAGGAAGCTGCTGACCGATTACCCCTGTAGAAGCTACCAGGACTGCATTCTCATCAATGTCCAGAGCCCGGGCAGCTGCCTGAGCCGTCTTTTTACAGTTCTCCATCCCTTCCTGCCCGGTGCAGGCATTGGCAATTCCACTGTTGCATACAACTGCCTGCGCCCAGGGATGATGATAAACAATATTCTGATCCCATTTCACCGGAGCCGCCTTCACCACATTGGTGGTAAAGGTTCCTGCGGCCACACAGGGCACGGTACAGTATACAAGCGCCATATCTTTTCTTCCGGCCTTCTTTATCCCGGCTGACATTCCTGCCGCCTGAAATCCTTTTGCAGCTGTGACGCCGCCTTCTATGATCTTCATCCTGCTCTCCTCCTCTTCTTACGGAAACATGGGAACCAGTTCCAGTCCCATAGACTCCGGCAGTCCGAACAGCAGATTCATATTCTGCACTGCCTGTCCTGCCGCCCCCTTTACCAGATTATCCAAAGCCCCCATCATAATAATCCTGTTTGTCCGGGGATCAATGACAAAGTTTACATCCACATAGTTGCTTCCTTCCACCCATTTCGTCTGTGGGCACACGCCCGGTTCCAGAACCCGGACAAATTTTTCCTTCTTATAATAAGAATCGTAAACCGCTCTCACCTCTTCACCGGTGACATCCTTCGCAAGGGATGCATAGGCAGTAACCAGAATTCCTCTGTTCATGGGAACCAGATGGGGCGTAAAGTTTAAACGGATCTCTTTTCCCGCCGCATATCCCAGCTGCTCCTCGATCTCCGGCGTATGCCGATGGCTGGCCACCCCGTAGGCTTTCATATTTTCATTCACCTCGCAGAACAGATTGTCCGTCTTGGCTCCTCTTCCCGCTCCGGAAGTTCCCGACTTGGCATCAATGATCAGCGTATCCGGATCGATCAGTCCCTCCTTCACCAGAGGATAACAGGTCAGAATACTGCAGGTGGTATAGCAGCCCGGATTCGCCACCAGTCTCGCTTTTTTCACCTTCTCCCGGTTGATCTCGCACAGTCCGTAAACGGCCTCTTCAATATACTGAGGCGCCTTATGCTCCAGCCTGTACCACTCCTCATAGACCTTCACGTCCTTAATCCGGAAATCGGCGCTCAGATCTACGATCCTGGATCTCGACAGAATATCTTCATTTATTAAGGAAGCGCACAGCCCCTGGGGCGTGGCCGTAAAAATCACATCTGCCTCCCGTGAGAGAGCTTCCATGTTATCGTCCATACACTGTGCATCCACCAGCTGAAACATGTTCCGGTAAATGGATGCATACTTTTCATCTACATAACTTCTGGAACCGTACCATTTAATCTCTACTTCCGGATGGCCCAAAAGCAGCCGCACCAGTTCTGCCCCTGCATATCCGGTTGCTCCGATAATACCTGCTCGAATCATAACTTACTCCTCCGAAATATACTTTTTCTTATGATATACCTGCTCATTTTAAATGTAAAGAGTCCTCCTGCACAACTTTCATGCATATTTATGCACTCTTTTTGTATAATATAACATTTTAGCCAATTTTTCAAGGTTTTACTTGCATATTTTTTGTTTTAGGTGTATATTATCTTCATCGAATACAATTACAAAAGCCGGCACCCGTGTTGCCGTTTTAAAATGGGAGGATTCTATCATGAAAGAAAAAGTTGTACTTGCATATTCCGGAGGACTGGATACCACCGCTATCATCCCCTGGCTGAAAGAAACTTTTGACTACGAAGTAGTCTGCTGCTGTGTAGACTGCGGACAGGGAAATGAGCTGGACGGACTGGATGAACGCGCAAAACTCTCCGGTGCTTCCAAGCTGTATATTGAAAATATTGTTGACGAATTCTGTGACGATTACATTTTACCCTGCGTGCAGGCCGGCGCTGTGTATGAGAATAAATATCTGCTGGGCACCTCCATGGCGCGCCCGGTGATCGCCAAGAAACTGGTTGAGATCGCCAGAAAAGAAGGGGCTGTTGCCATCTGCCACGGTGCCACCGGAAAAGGAAATGACCAGATCCGTTTTGAACTGGGTATCAAAGCTCTGGCTCCCGATCTGAAGGTGATCGCTCCCTGGAGAATGACCGATGTGTGGACGATGCAGTCCCGGGAAGATGAGATCGCTTACTGCAAGGCTCACGGCATTGATCTTCCCTTTGCCGTTGACTCCAGCTACAGCCGTGACCGGAACCTGTGGCATATCAGCCATGAGGGTCTGGAACTGGAAAATCCGGCAAATGAACCCAACTACGAGCACCTGCTGGTGCTGGGTGTTTCCCCGGAGAACGCTCCCGATGAGGGCGAATACGTAACCATGACCTTTGAAGCCGGAGTTCCCAAAACCTTAAACGGCCAGGCCATGAAACTATCCGAGATCATCACCAAACTGAATGAACTGGGTGGAAAGCACGGCATCGGTATCGTTGATATTGTAGAAAACCGGGTCGTGGGCATGAAATCCCGCGGTGTCTATGAGACTCCCGGAGGAACCATCCTGATGGAAGCTCAGAAGCAGCTGGAAGAACTGGTTCTTGACCGTGCTACCATGGAAGTGAAAAAGGACATGGGCAACAAGTTTGCTCAGATCGTATATGAAGGGAAATGGTTTACCCCGCTGCGCGAGGCCATTCAGGCTTTTGTAAAGTCTACCCAGGAATTTGTAACCGGAGAAGTAAAATTCAAACTGTACAAAGGAAACATCATCAAGGCCGGAACTACTTCTCCCTACAGCCTCTACGATGAGTCCCTGGCTTCCTTCACCACCGGAGATCTCTACGATCATCACGACGCGGAAGGCTTCATCACACTGTTCGGACTTCCCCTGAAAGTCCGCGCAATGAAGATGGCCGAGGCAAAAAAGAACAACAATAAATAAAGCTGCGCCATACAAAAAGAGAAGCAGATTTCAGACGGGACAGCCTGAAATCTGCTTCTCTTTTTTACACCTCTCCCACCGGAAGCGCCTTTCCCGCTCCGAAGGAATAAATATATTTTTCTTTCACTCTTTTTCCTGTCAGCCGCTCCAGCGCCCGGGCATAGTAAGAAAGCTGTTTTTCATATTTCTCTGCCAGCTCTCTCTCCTTCCCCTGCTCCAGGTAATCTGTCTTATAATCCACCAGAACCAGGTCATCTCCCTCGTAAAAATACGCATCGATCACACCCTGGATCAGAATCGTCTCCTCCGCGCTCCAGCGGCTGTCCTGCTCGCTGGCCGGAATATCAAGAACAAAGGGCTGTTCCCGCACCAGATCTTTCTTCTCCTGAGCGGCTCCCATCCTTCTTCCAAGCCCGGACTTCATCAGCCAGGCAATCTGCCCCGGGCGCACCGCCCGATAAGCTTCCTCTGTTAAAAGCTTCCGTTCTCTCATGCGCTCCATCTGCTTCCTGACTGCATCCTCCCCTGCTTCTCCGGTAAAATCCAGGCATTCCAGAACCCGGTGATACGCCGTTCCCCGATCCGCCCCTTTTAAGGTCTCCTCTTTCTGAAGAAAGGCGGGAACAGCAGGCGTCACCGGATCCGGATAAAGAGAGATACTTTCCGGATCCTCCTCCGGTTCTCTTCCTTTCAGCTGGGATACCGTCAGCTTCACCGGAATCTCTCTGTCTCCCTGATGGGGGTACTGATAAGAGAATCTCTCTTCCAGCGCCTGCCGAAAAGGAGGATCGTAAACTTTCTCCCGGTCAAACTGCTCCATCTTTTCCTTTTGAAGGGCACGGTTTACCTGACTCTCCACCTCCGCACAGACCAGTTCTTCCCCTCCGATCACCCGGATCCGGAAATCCCCCGGAAGTTCGCCCACCGGATTTTCCGACTCCAGAGGCAGTTCATATCTGGCAAGCAGTTCCTCAAACGCCCGGTTCCTCACAAGTGCAGGAAGGATCCAGTCCCAGGCTGTTCTGGCCTTTTCCAGCGTTCCGTAAGAGAGCTGCAGATTCTTTCTTTTTCTCAGAGGTTCCAGCACCTGCACCCGTTTTTCGAGACGGTCTATAGTTCCGGTGAGAATCAGTTTTTCTTTCGCCCTGGTAAATGCCACATAGTAAACTCTTAACTCCTCTCCCAGGCTCTCCAGCACCTGTCTCTTATACACATCTCCGAGCCCACGAGACCGTACTAGATCT
>URYM01000140.1 GCA_900552095.1 uncultured Blautia sp.
CTATATTGGTTATTACTAACAATTTATTTATTAACGCACTATCATTTTGTTATTTTTCTCCAATTTTATGTTCTTATTTTTGTCTATTATATGCTTTTTATCCTGTTATATTTTTATCAATTTTCACCGCTGTTTTCTCTGCCAGCTCCACCCTTATCCCTGTTGTTTTTATACATTTTCCCCATTTTATCACTGTTTTATCTTTTCCATTTTCGTTATTCTATTGTCATATACTCATTTTTACCCAATCTTTTCATCCGTTTTTTATGCATTTTTCCCAGTTGACACTAAGTATATTTTGGTATACGCTTATGTAAAATTAAATTACATAAGTTCTTAAAAAATAAAGGAGGAAATGACCATGACAAACATTCCTGAGAAAATGAAAGCTATCGTAGCCTATGCTCCCGGAGATTATCGCTTTGAAATCGTAGATACTCCCAGAGCCGGCGAAGGCGAAATGATCCTTAAGGTTGAGGCCTGCGGAATCTGTGCCGGCGACGTAAAGTCTTTCCACGGAGCAAAAAGCTTCTGGGGCGGAGACGGAAATCCTCCCTATATTAAAGCTCCCATGATCCCCGGACATGAGTTTGTAGGACGGGTAGTTGAAATCGGCCCCGGTGTAAAAGGAAACTGGAAACTGGGAGACCGCATCTGTCCTGAACAGATCGTTCCCTGCGGAGAGTGTATGTTCTGTAAAACGGGACGTTACTGGATGTGCGAAAAGCACGATCTCTTCGGATTCCAGAATAATGTGAACGGCGGTATGGCAGAATATGTAAAACTTACAAAAGAAGCGATCCCCCATCTGGTTCCCGATTCTCTTCCTATCGACAAGGCGATCCTGACAGAGCCCTACGCCTGCTCCTGGCATTGTGTAGACCGGGCACAGATTGGAAACCGGGATGTGGTCGTTCAGTCCGGTGTGGGAACTCTGGGACTCGGCATGGTCGGTGCGATCAAACAGAAAAATCCCAAACTCCTGATCGTTCTGGATATGAACGATGCCCGCCTGGCAAAAGCAAAAGAGTTCGGTGCAGATATTGTTATGAATCCCGGAAAAATGGATGTGATCAGTGAAATCAAGAAACTGACCGGCGGCTACGGCTGTGACATCTATATTGAAGCTACCGGCCATCCTTCCAGCGTAGAACAGGGGCTGCAGTGCATCCGTAAGATGGGACGCTTTGTGGAATTCTCCGTATTCGGCGAGAAAGTTTCCGTAGACTGGAGTATCATCAGCGACCGGAAAGAGCTGGATCTTCTGGGCGTTCACTTAAGCCCCTACTGCTTCGATACGGTTCTGGAATGGATCGAAGACGGCAAGCTGCCTACAGACGGCGTTGTTTCCCATAAACTTCCCCTTGAAAAATGGGAAGAAGGTTTTGACATTGCTTCAAAAAGCGCAGAAGGCACCTTCAAAGTTGTTCTGGTTCCTTCCCAAAGCGAATAGACAGGAGGTTTCTTATGCAGCGTATTCTGAACGATCCCGATTGTATTGTAGATGAAATGTTACAGGGCTTTTTAAATGTACACCCTGATATTGTGGCTCCCACAGAGAATCCCCGGGTAGTAAAATCCCGTTTTATATCCGGGGACAAGGTTGGCGTAGTGACCGGCGGCGGTTCCGGACATAAACCGGCTTTCATCGGCTATGTAGGAGAAAATATGTGCGATGCAGCAGCTGTTGGTGAGATTTGTTCTTCCCCGACTGCCGCCGCTTTTCTCGACGCATTCAAAACAGCCGATCAGGGAAAAGGCGTCGCCTGCCTGTACGGCAATTACTCCGGCGACAACATGAATGTAAAAATGGCTGTAAAAATGGCCAAACGGGAAGGCATTACTGTAAAGACTGTAGTGGCTAATGATGATGTTGCTTCCGCCCCGAAGGATCAGGCGGAAAAACGCCGCGGTGTGGCCGGAGAAATCTTTATGTGGAAAGCCGGCGGTGCCAGAGCTGCTCTGGGCGGTTCTCTTGACGAAGTCATTGCCGCTGCCCAGAAGGCGATCGACCATACCAGAAGCGTGGGGATCGGCCTGACTCCCTGCACACTCCCCGCTGTGGGACACCCCAATTTCCAGATTAAAGACGGCACGATGGAAGTGGGCATCGGCCATCACGGCGAACCTGGCATTGAAGTCTGCCCGCTGGAATCTGCCGCGCAGATGGCCCGCCGGATGACAGATATCGTTCTTCCGGATTACCCCATCGAAGAAGGGGACGAAGTTGCCGTCCTGGTCTCCGGCCTGGGCGCTACCCCGGTTATGGAACTTTACGTTCTTTTTGATGAAGTAAGAAAAATCCTGGAGGAGAAGAAGATCCGGATCCACAAATCTTATGTAGGTAACTACTTTACTTCTCTGGATATGATGGGCGCTACCCTGACTGTGATGAAGCTGGATGACGAGCTTAAGACGCTGATCGATCTTCCCGTATATACCATGGGAATGAAAGAAAAACAGGGGAATCCGGCATAGAGGAGGTACGGTATGAACACATTTAAAAACGAAAACGGAAAATCTGTCCTTTCCTGTATGGTCAGGGGAATCCAGGAAAATAAAGCTTATCTGGGTGAAGTAGACGGCCTGATCGGCGACGGCGACCACGGCATGAATATGAATAAGGGCTTCTCCCTTTTCGGCAGCCGCTTTGCAGACCAGGATCTTTCCTTTACTGACGGACTCTATGAACTGGGAAATATCCTGTTTTCAGAGATTGGCGGCTCTATGGGCCCTATTTACGGAACTGTTTTCATGGATGCAGCCGATGCCGGAGAGGGACTGGAAGAAATCACCCTTCCGGATCTCGCTTCCATGCTCGGCGCCGGGTTAAAGGGACTGATGGAAATTGTAGACGCCAAGGTGGGCGATAAAACACTGGTAGATACCCTCTCCCCTTCTGTGGACAGCCTAACTGCTTCCGCAGAAAACGGCGAAACTTTCGCCGACGCACTTAAAAAAATGAAAGAGGCCGCCAGAGCCGGAAGAGACTCCACCAAAGATATGGTGGCAAAATTCGGCCGTTCCAGCCGTCTGGGCGAACGCTCCAGAGGTGTTCTGGACGCCGGCGCCACCTCCTGCTGCATCATTCTGGAATCCATGGCTGACGGCATCCTTGCACTTCTCGATCAGGAGGGATAGATTATGAAACTTGCGATTGGCTGTGATGAAGCCGCTTATTCTTTAAAAGAAGCAATCATGGAACACCTGCAGAAAAAAGGCATCGATTTTGATGATTTTGGCGCCGCCAAAGGCGAAGTAGTCCTGTATCCCGATATTGCTTTCAAAGTTGCAGATGCCGTGGCTTCCGGAGCGTATGACAGGGGCATTCTGGTATGCGGAACCGGAATCGGCATGGCTATCTGCGCAAATAAAGTTCCCGGAATCCGGGCTGCCGTCTGCCACGATCCATTTTCCACAGAGCGCTCCAGAAAGAGCAACGATGCACAGATCATGTGTATGGGAGAACGTGTCATCGGAGTAGAACTGGCCAAGTATCTGGTGGACCTGTGGCTCACCTGTGACTTTGCCGGAGGCGGATCTGCTCCCAAGGTTGCACGGATCAAAGAACTGGAAGAGGCTCACCGATAAAATTTCCTTCTCACAAAAATACGGGTGGAAAACTTGAAGTTCAAGTTTTCCACCCGTATTTTCTTTTAGAAAATCTGAATATCTGCCAGATCCAGCTCTTCCTCTTCTTCTGTATCCTCAGTCACAGCTGCTTCTGTCTTATTTTTTGCGATCACCGCGTACAGAACTCCGGTAACTACCACATTCACCAGGATTGCCAGCAGTCCTGTCCAGGGCCGGGTCATGGTGGGCAGCATCAGGAATCCGCCAAAAGGTACGGTAGAATCAGCTCCCAGGATCATGGTCACAGCTCCGCCGCAGGCACCTCCCACTGCGGAAGCTACCAGCGCCCGTCCCAGATCACTCATAACGATGGGAATGACACCTTCTACGATGTTAAGTACACCCATGGGCACCGCAGATTTTAAGTTTTCCACCTGTTCCTGCTCATAGATATTTTTGTGCATTGCCTTTGCCACAAAGAATGCAAACCCGAATCCGATCGGTGTTGCAGTATTTACCAGCTGCAGAGCAGTTACCGGCTCGTTAATGCCGGATGCCAGCAGAGTCAGCGTAAATGCATAAACGGTCTTGTTGATCGGCCCTCCGAAGTCTACGATACACAAACTTCCGATTACCACGCCCAGAAGGAGTTTGGAAGAAGTTCCCAGACCCATCAGAACATCGGTCAGCCAGGTTGTAAATGCTGCGATGGGAATACCCAGCACATAGATCATAACCAGTCCCGCTATAAAAGAAGAGATCAACGGAACAATAACAGTCGGCATCAGTCCTTTTGCCCAGGATGGCAGTTTTAAGTTTTTAATGATGAACAGAGCCAGGTATCCGGCAATGTAACCGCCCAGGATTCCCCCGATAAAACCGGCACTGATCGCAATCGCAGACAAACCTACTACAAATCCCGGAGCGATACCCGGTTTTCCCGCGATAGAATAAGCAATTCCCACTGCGATAATCAGGGGAAGCAGACCAAGCGCAGCTCCTCCCATCGTTGCAAGTGCATCCCAGAAGGTAAACTGTCCCTGAATCAGACCGCTGGCATACATATTGGTTCCGCCCATAGCCATGCCGATGGCCACAAGAAAACCGCCGCCGCAGACAATCGGTATCATGTACGAAATTGAGGTCAGCAAATGCCCCTTAAGATTTAGTTTTTTTAATTTTTCCATTTTTCCCCTCCATTAAACTGCTTTTTCCAGCATACAGTTATTATATTCCTGCTCCATCTTGCGGCAGGCTGTATCAAGATCCTGATCCAGGCCAAAGAGTCCGGCATTTCCCACGATCAGGATATCAGCTCCCGCCTCGGTCAGCTGTCTGTAATTTTCTTTATTACAATGACCGTCGATCTGAATCTTGTAGTGATATCCCATCTCTTCCCGAAGCGCTTTCGCCTGGCGGATCTTTGCATACATCTGATCGATGAACTTCTGTCCTGCAAAACCGATATCCACTGTCATGATCGTCAGCATATCAATGTATTCCAGATAGGATTCCACATAGCTCAAAGGAGTTGCCGGATTGAGCACAACGCCGCATTTGCAGCCCAGATCCCGGATCATATGCATGGTCCGGAATGCGTTTGTGTTGATCGTCTCCGCGTGCGGACTGATGTAAGTGGCGCCGGCTTTTGCGCACATCTCAATCCAGTCGGACGGCTCCGTGGTCATCAGATGCACATCCATCTCTGTTTCTGTCAGCCCCCGGCAGCTCTTTAAAATTCCCGGTGTCAGCGCCATATTTTTGCAGAAATGCCCGTCCATGATATCCACATGATACAGATTGACATACCTGTCTCTTATACACATCTGACGCTGCCGACGATCT
>URYM01000141.1 GCA_900552095.1 uncultured Blautia sp.
CGTGGGCTCGGAGATGTGTATAAGAGACAGGGGAATTGGCAGCTGTCTTTTGAAAGCCTGCGAAGAAAAGCTTGCCGCCCTAGGCTGCAAAAACATCACGCTGGGCGCCTACTCCCCCAACTACTTCTTCTGGGGAATTGATCCGGAGAACCACGCAAACGCCGCCGCTTTTTTTGAAAAGCACGGATATCATGCTCAGGAAAAGCATTACTCCATGGCAAAAGATCTCCACGGATACCAGATCCCCGCTCTCATCCTGGAGAAAAAAGCTGCGGCAGAAGCAAAAGGATACCGTTTTCTTCCCTTCGACTACAGCTACACGCTTGAACTTCTGGAATTTCTCAGGACAGAATTCGGAGGGGGCTGGAAGCGCAACGCTCTGATTGCCATGCAGGAAGGCACTGCAGAAGATCTGATCTGGCTGATCCTGGCACCGGAAGGCTCCATCTGCGGTTTCTGCATGCGGGCCATTGACAGAAATCCCATGCGCTTCGGTCCGATCGGTATCGCCGCTTCCCGGCGAAACGAAGGGCTGGGCACGATCCTTCTGGATCTCCAGTGCCTGTCCATGTGCCAAAAAGGAATCTACCACATGTACTTTGTCACCACCGATGACCCGGGACGCCGGTATTATGAGCGCCAGGGACTGCACGTATTCCGTACTTTCGTAACTTACAAAAAAATGCTCACGCAAAAGGAAGGAGAGATAAAATGAGCCAGATAAAACGCGTGGTCTCCATCGGAGCCCACTCCCTCGATGCAGAACTGCTCGGCGGTCCCCTGCTTCTGAAATACGCCCGCCAGGGCGCGCACTGTACCTGTCTTCACGTAACTCAGGGGAGGCTGGAAGACCCCAATGCCACCCAGGAAGAAAAGGACGCCTACTTAAAAGAACTGCTGGTACAGAATGAAAAAGCAGCCCGGGAACTGGGTGCAGACACACTGTGGCTGGGATACGTTTCCAGCAATATGCCTTCTCTGGATGCATTTTCTCATCGCCTGGAACAGTATTTTGAAGAAGAACAGGTGGATCTGGTGATCACCCACTGGCGGGGTTCCATGCACCCGCGCCACATCAACACCCACGAAGCTGTAACAGAAGCTGTAAAGCGTCTGCGCCGCAGGGGAAGCTCTATCCGGCTTATGTACGGTGAAACCTTTGAAGATCTCTCCGGATTTCTCCCCCAGGCCTATTTTGTACTGAACGAAGAAGAAATTGCCCAATGGTACCGGGCTCTGAATACATATACCGTATTCCGGGGCGGCGTCAACGACTTCCCCTATCAGCAGTACTACCCCACCAACCTGAAAGTACGGCAGATCGAATCCGGAAGCAGCGGAAAAACTGTCTGCTATATGTATGCCAGCCTGATTGAAAACGAACTGTGGTAAAGGAGGAAAACATCATGGGAAAAACGTATGTAAGAGTAGACGACAGACTGATCCACGGGCAGACGATTGTGGCCTGGTGCCCCACCCTTAATATCAAACAGATCATCGCTATTGATGACGTGAGCGCGGCCAATCCCATGCTCAAGTCCATCCTGGCCATGAGTGTTCCCAAAATCTACGATACCCACATTGTCACAACGGAAGAAGCCCTGGCACTCCTGAAAGAGCCCTGCAAAGAGAACCGCCTGGTCATCGTAAAGTTTCCGGAGCGCCTTATGGCGCTGAAAGAAGCGCTGACCGGATGCGAACACATTTTCCTCGGAAATATGGCCAAACGCCCCGATACCGTTCATCAGATGACCGGCGCTACCGGTATTTTCTATCTGAGCGAGCAGGATGTCTTAAACCTGAACACATTAAAAGCGGAAGGATTTTCCATCTCCTTCCAGCAGCTCCCCACTGCTTCTGAAACAGACTGGGATGCTTTTGTAAAATCACTTTAAGAGGGAGGAAGGATTATGAATCTTTTACAGATTATTCTTATCGCAGTCTTTATCTATCTCGGTTCCATCGGCTCTGTCGTTGGAAATACCATAGGCTGGTACACCCTGGGCCGTCCCCTGATCGCCTCTTTTGTTGTCGGCCTGATCCTGGGAGATCTCCCGGCTGCCATGACCGTGGGAATCGCCCTGCAGATCATGTATATGGGTAATGTTACGCCCGGAGGCGCTGTGGCCTGGGATCTCTCCTACGCCACCTACATCGGAACCGCTGGTGCTCTCGTCTTCGGAGCCGGCATGGAAACCACTCAGCTCATCGGTCTGGCAGTTGTCTTCGCCGGAATCGGCGGTCTGGTCGGTCAGCTTATGTGGAATGTATCCTATGCCCTGAATCTTCCCCTGAACCGGATCGCCCAGAAATATGCCGCTGAGGGAGCCACAAAGAAAATGTATATTCCAAACGTAGTCCTGGGACAGCTGATCGGTTTCCTCTGCCGCGCGATCCCGGCCCTCATTGTTTTAACTTCCATGACGGCAGCCAGCCAGCAGGCTGATTTCGCCTCCCTGATCCCCGGCTGGGTCACCCAGGCACTCAGTATCTTCGGCGGCATGATGGCAGCTCTGGGAATGGGCATTATCCTGTCCTTCCTGTGGAAGAAACAGTACCAGATCGTCATCTTTCTGGCCGGCTTTATTCTGATCACCTACTTTAAGCTGAGTATGATGGCCGTAGCCGTAATCGGCGTTATCGTGGCAGTTTTATACTTTTATGGATTTTCCGATAAGGAGGGAAGCAGCTCATGAGTGAAACAAATAAAAAATTAAGTCCCAAAACTCTGAAAAAATCGTTCCGTACCTGGTTCTTCTTCAACGGCTGCTCACAGCAGGCAGAATCCATGCTGGGCATGGCTTTCGGTCATTCCATGGCTCCCGTCATTGATGAACTGTACGACACAAAAGAAGAAAAAGCCGAAGCATTAAAGCGCCACACCACCCTCTTTAACACAGAAGCACAGGTGGGTTCCATCTGCAACGGCATCGTCTGTGGTCTGGAGGAAGCCAAAGCCAACGGCCAGTGTAACTCCGAGGTGATCGACTCCGTCAAAGTGGCTCTCATCGGCCCCACCTCCGCCATCGGAGATTCCCTCTGGGTCGCCACGATCATTCCGATTCTTCTGACGATCTGCATGTCGATCTCCCAGGCAAATCAGGCCACCTCATGGCTGGGCGCTGTCCTGTACCTGATCATCTATCCGCTGGGAACGTATCTTTTAAGCTGGTGGCTCTTTAAAACCGGCTACCGCTCCGGCTTAAACGGCATGTCAGCTATGATGAGCAGCGGAAAACTGGATCAGCTGACCAATGCCATGACTGTTCTCGGTCTGATCGTGACAGGCGCGCTGACAGCTTCCTATGTAAGCTTTCCTCTTCCCATCCAGATCGTCAAGGACGTCTTTGATGCAGGAACCGGAGAGACCATCGAGAACGCAGTCCTTTTCAACGCGGAAACTATGCTGGACGGCATTTTCCCCAAACTTCTCCCGCTTCTTCTGACCCTGGCCGTTTACTATCTGTACGCCAAGAAAAAATGGTCGCCGCTGAAGCTGATGGGCGTTATCCTCGTTCTTGCCCTGCTTATCACCGGGCTGGGATATCTGACCGGCGTGTACGTATAGACAAAAATTTTTTCTGCCTGCAAAGGAGTTCTTCATGAAAAATGTACTGGTAAGATTCCGGGAATACGAATCCCGGGCAAGCAGCGCTGAGCGCGGCATCGTCCGCTTCGTCCTGCGCCATCCGGAAAAGGTGCTGGAATACAATGCCCACCAGCTGGCTGAGGCGGCGTTTTCCTCCCCCTCCACAGTGGTAAGGCTGTGCAAAAAAACAGGATTTTCCGGCTATCGGGAAATGCAGCGTGCTCTGATTATGGATCTTTCCGCCAAGCAGGAAAAAGATTCCCAGATCCAGGAAGACATACAAAGGGAAGACAGCCTGGAACAGATCATTGCCAAAGTGACTTATAAAAATATGGATTCCCTGGAGACAACAGGAAAACTCCTGGAAGAAAGCACGATCAACCACTGTGTAGATCTCCTGGAACAGTGCAGGAGCATTGCCCTTTTCGGGCTCGGCTCCTCTCTCCTGGTCGCCCGGGACGCCTGCCAGAAATTTCTGCGGGTGGGAAAAACCTGCCTGGTCTCCGATGACTGGCATATGCAGCTTCTCTATGCCAAAAATCTGACCAGAGCCGACGCTGCTATCGCCATCAGCTATTCCGGCATGACAAAAGAAGTACTGGAATGTGCTGCCCAGGTAAAGCAGCGGGAAGTTCCGCTGATCGCCATCACCCGCTTTGCAGACTCCGGACTGGTACGTATGGCGGACTACAATCTCTATGTAGCCGCCTCCGAAGTTCTGGTCCGAAGCGGCGCCATGTCTTCCCGGATCTCCCAGCTCAATGTGATCGATATCCTTTATACTGCGTACATCAACCGGCATTTTGATGAATATGTAAGGCAGGCAAAAAACACTTATATCGAAAAAGATAAATAACTTCAGGAGGGCAATATTCAAAGATGAATGGTGAACACTTAGAAACTCTGAGTACTGAAACCCCAAATCCCCGGTCATCCGATATGGATCAGATGACCGCCCGGGAGCTTCTCCTTTTAATGAATCAGGAAGACCACAATGCGGTCCGTGCAGTCAGCGAAGCGATCCCCGCTATCGAGCAGGCCGTTCTTCTGGCGATCCAGGCGATCCGCCAGGGCGGGCGCCTGATCTATGTGGGTGCCGGAACCAGCGGCCGGCTCGGCGTTATGGATGCTGTAGAGTGCGGTCCCACTTTCTCCGCCACCGATGAGATCATCGCTATTATGGCCGGAGGCGAAAGCGCCTTCGTCCGTGCCAAAGAAGGCGCCGAAGATTCCGAGTCTCTGGCCGCCTCTGACCTGGCCGACGCAGGGCTTACCTCCCGGGATGTAGTCCTTTCCATTGCAGCTTCCGGACGCACCCCTTACTGTATCGGCGCTCTGAAAGCCGCCCGGGAAGCCGGCGCCCGCTGTATCAGTCTTTCCTGCAACAAAAACGCCCGCATCTCCGGCTATGCTGATATCGCCATAGAAGTGGATGCCGGCCCCGAAGTCCTGACCGGATCCACCCGGTTAAAGGCCGGCACCTGCCAGAAGCTGATTCTGAACATGATTTCCACCACGGTTATGGTGGGGATCGGAAAAGTTTTCGGAAATTATATGGTAGATATGAGAGCTACCAATGAAAAGCTGAAAAACCGGGCCGGCCGGATTCTCAAAGCCACGACAGGCTGCAGCGAGTCCGAAGCAGAAAAAGCTCTGAAAGCCTCCGGAGGATCCATTAAAACTGCCATTGTCATGGTGCTGACCGGTCTTTCCCGCCCGGAAGCCGAGGCTGAACTTTTAAAAGAGCAGGGC
>URYM01000142.1 GCA_900552095.1 uncultured Blautia sp.
TAAGATCGTCGGCAGCGTCAAGATGTGTATAAGAGACAGAGGACGGACACCGGAATGTGAGGCTGTTTTTTGCGGCAGCCCTTTTAAAGTCTGCGAGGGAAAAGGAGAAAGTGATGGAAAAACAAAAGACAACAGGAGCGGAGTATGAGTTTTATGGAAAACTTCCGCTGAAAAAAGCAATTCCGCTGGGACTGCAGCATGTGCTGGCCATGTTTGTGGGAAATCTTACGCCCATTCTGGTCATTACGGGAGCCTGTGGTATGGGAAGCGGTACAGAATTTGCAGATCTGCAGGTGGTGCTTCTGCAGAATGCTATGCTGATCGCAGGTATTGTGACGCTGATCCAGCTTTTTGCTATCGGGCCGGTAGGCGGAAAGGTGCCGATCATCATGGGAACCAGTTCCGGATTTATCGGTGTGTTCAACAGCGTGGCAGCTTCTCTGGGCGGCGGCATTATGGCATATGGGGCGATCATGTGTGCGTCGATCATCGGCGGCATTTTTGAGGGTGTCCTGGGATTTTGCTTAAAACCTCTGAGAAGATTCTTCCCGGCTGTGGTGACTGGAACGGTGGTTCTCTCCATCGGTTTATCGCTGATTGCGGTGGGAGTCAATTCTTTCGGAGGGGGAGATAAGGCAAAGGATTTTGGATCTGTGGAGAACCTGCTCCTGGGACTGATCGTTATGGTCGTGATCATTGTACTGAAGCATGGAACGACAGGGATGACCAGCGTGTCTTCTATTCTGATCGGAATTGTTGTGGGATATCTTGTGGCTGCCCTGATGGGGATTTTCCTGCCTACCACCGGTGTGGACGCAGAAGGAATGGAATATACCAAGGCCTGGGTGCTGAACTGGGATAAGGTAAGAGAGGCAAGCTGGTTTGCAGTTCCTCAGCTGATGCCGGTGAAGCTGGTGTTTGACTGGAGAGCGATTCTTCCGGTGATGATTATGTTTATTGTAACTGCGGTAGAGACCGTGGGAGATATTTCCGGCGTGATGGAGGGCGGTATGGATCGGGAAGCTACCGATAAAGAGCTCTCCGGCGGTGTGATCTGTGACGGCCTGGGTTCCAGTCTGGCGGCAGTTTTTGGCGTACTGCCCAACACTTCTTTCAGCCAGAATGTGGGCCTGGTGACCATGACAAAAGTAGTAAATCGTTTTGCACTGTCAACGGGAGCTGTTTTCCTGGTTCTCTGCGGTCTGTTCCCCAAGCTGGCGGCGATCATTTCCATTATGCCCCAGAGTGTTCTGGGAGGAGCTGCAGTTATGATGTTCTCTTCCATCGTGGTAAGCGGAATCCAGCTGATCACAAAAGAGCCCCTGACCGGAAGAAATATCACCATTGTTTCCGTGGCACTGGGGTTGGGGTATGGAATCGGAGCTTCTGCGGGAATCCTTTCCAAACTTCCCGAGGCTGTCCAGCTGATCTTTGGAGGATCCGGCATTGTTCCGGCTGCCTTTATGGCTATTGTGCTGAATATCCTGCTGCCGAAAGAGAAGAAGGCAGAATCGTAGGAGGGGAGAGAAAAGGTGCTGACCATTAAAAACTATGTAAAAGTAAAAAGCCTGGAAGAAGCGTATGAACTGAATCAGAAAAAGTCAAACCGGGTGATCGGGGGAATGCTGTGGCTGCGCCTGAGTGATCTTCGGGTGCAGACAGCCATTGATCTTTCCGGCTTGGGGCTGGATCAGATTGAAGAGACGGAGGAAGCATTTTCCATCGGTTGTATGACCACCCTCCGCCAGCTGGAACTGCACGGGGGGCTTGACTGCTACACGGGAGGAGCACTCCGGGAGAGCCTTCGCCATATTGTGGGAGTGCAGTTCAGAAATCTGGCTACCGTGGGAGGAAGTATTTACGGAAGATTTGGGTTTTCCGATGTGCTGACTATGTTTCTGGTGCTGGATACGTATGTGGAGCTGTATCGGGGCGGGATCCTGCCTCTGAAGGAATTCCTTGCCCGGAAAAAAGACAGGGATATTCTGGTGCGGCTGATCGTGAAGAAAAAGCCGGTCTCCTGCTGCTATATAAGCCAGAGAAATACGAAAACAGATTTCCCTGTACTTACGTGCGCGGCGTCCTGCCTGGATGGAAGGTACCGGGCGGCCATCGGCGCCCGTCCGGCAGCAGCTGTGCTGGTGGAAGAGGAAGAAGAGATGATGCAGGATCTGAACCGGGAACAGGCAGCGAAGGCGTTTGCCGATCGGGTGGCAGAACAAGTGGTAACCGGTTCTAATATGCGGGCGGGAAAAGAATATCGCATGCACTTGTGCCGGGTGCTGACAGAAAGGGCGGTGAGCAGACTGTGAGAATCAGGGTAATATTGAATGGAAAGACAGTAGAAGAGGAGATCCGGGAGGATCTGACGCTGCTTGATTTTGTGCGGGCTCACGGCTGTTTCAGTGTGAAGCAGGGCTGCGGGACCAGCAGCTGTGGTCTGTGTACTGTATTTCTTTCCGGAAAACCGGTGCTTTCCTGTTCTGTCCTGGCTGCCCGGGCAGACGGATGCAGGGTGGACACCTTGGAAGGCCTCCAGGAAGAGGCGGCTCCGTTTGTGGGATTTATCGCAGATCAGGGGGCGGAGCAGTGTGGTTTCTGCAATCCGGGAATGGTAATGAATGCGCTGGCACTTTTTCGGGAGAATCCGGATCCGTCGGATGATGAGATCCGGGAGTATCTGGCAGGCAATCTCTGCCGCTGTTCCGGTTATGAGGGGCAGCTGCGGGGAATCCGCAGTTTTCTGGACTGGAAGAAAGGAGGAGGGAAGGCATGACTTACGTAAAAGAATCTGTGAGAAAGAAAGATTCCATGGCCCTGCTTCTGGGGAAACCAGTATTTCTGGAAGACCTCTCCAGAAAGGATGCACTGATCGTAAAAGTGCTGCGAAGTCCTCATGCCAATGCAGTTGTGGAGGAGATCCGAACTGAGGCGGCGAAAAAGGTGCCGGGGATAGAAGCGGTTTATACCTGGGAGGATGTGCCGCAGAACCGGTTTACCATGGCCGGACAGACCTACCCGGAACCCAGTCCCTACGACCGTCTGATCCTGGACCGCCATGTGCGGTATGTGGGCGATCCGGTGGCCATCGTAGCAGGGGAAAATGAGCAGGCGGTGGACCGGGCTTTAAAGGTAATCCGGGTGAAATATCAGGTTCTGGAGCCGGTGCTGGATTTCCATACGGCGAAGGATCATCCGGTTCTGGTCCATCCGGAGGAAAACTGGAAGTCACTCTGCCCGGTGGGGGCGGATAATAAGAGAAATCTCTGTGCCAGCGATACCTCCGGCGAGGGAGATGTGGACGCGGTGCTGGCAGAATGTGATGTGGTGATCGATGAGACGTATCATACGCTGGCCAATCAGCAGGCAATGATGGAAACTTTCCGCACCGAATGTTTTATAGATACTTACGGGAGACTGAATGTGGTATCCTCCACGCAGATTATTTTTCATGTGAGGAGGATCCTTTCCAATGCCTTGGGCATACCAAAATCAAAAATACGGGTCAGCAAGCCAAGAATTGGCGGAGGTTTTGGGGCGAAACAGACGGTGGTGGCCGAGATCTTTCCGGCTTTTGTGACCTGGAAGACAGGAAAACCTTCCCGGATGATTTTCAGCCGGGAAGAATCACAGACCGCCTCTTCCCCCCGTCACGAGATGGAGATCCATGTCCGGCTCGGAGCTGACCGGAACGGGAAGATAAGAGCGGTGGATCTTCACACCCTTTCCAACACCGGTGCTTACGGGGAACACGGTCCTACTACGGTGGGACTTTCCGGTCACAAATCCATCCCTCTGTATGGTTCCGTGGAAGCCCACCGCTTCTCTTATGATGTGGTATATACGAATGTGATGTCAGCGGGGGCATACCGGGGATACGGCGCTACCCAGGGGATTTTTGCTCTGGAATCGGCCGTGAACCAGCTGGCGATGGAACTTTCCATGGATCCGGTGAAGCTGAGGGAAAAGAACATGGTGCGGGAAGGGGAGCTTATGCCCGCTTATTATGGAGAGCGGGCGGACAGCTGTGCGCTGGACCGCTGCATGAAGCGCTGTGCGGAACTGATCGGCTGGGAAGACAAGTTTCCCTGCCGGGATCTGGGAGAGGGAAGAGTGAGAAGTGTGGGTGTGGCCATGGCCATGCAGGGATCCGGAATCTCCGGTGTGGACGTAGGTTCCGCTTCCATCCGGCTTTCCGAGGACGGGCTTTATAATCTGGTGATCGGCGCCGGGGACATGGGAACCGGCTGCGATACGATTCTGGCACAGATTGCGGCGGACTGTCTGGACTGTGAACTGGAAGACATTATGGTGTACAGTGCGGACACAGATGTATCACCCTATGATTCCGGATCCTATGCTTCCAGCACCACCTATATTACGGGAAAGGCGGTGGAGAAGGCCTGCAGAAAACTCCGGGAGCAGATTCTGAAGAAGGCGGCGGAGTATCTTCAGGTTCCGACGGAAGAATTGGAGTTTGAAGGGAAAAAGGTGGTCTGCCGGACAGACGGAAGGGAGGCTGCCCTGGCAGATCTGGCAGTGAAGTTTATGTGCGGCAATACCGATACCTTCCAGGTGACGGAAAGCCACAGTTCCCCCGTATCGCCGCCCCCCTTTATGGTTGGTATGGTGGAGCTGGAGCTTGACAAAGCGACGGGGCAGGTGGAACTGATCGATTATAAGGCTGTGGTGGATTGCGGAACGCCGATCAATCCTGCTCTGGCCCGGGTGCAGACCGAGGGCGGCATCGTTCAGGGGATCGGCATGGCGCTTTTTGAAAACGTTCAGTATACAGGGAAGGGAAAGATGAAAAATAATTCTTTCATGCAGTATAAGCTGCCCACCCGTCTGGACATGGGAAGGCTTCAGGTGGAGTTTGAGAGTAGCTATGAGAAGACAGGACCGTTCGGTGCAAAATCCATCGGTGAGATCGTAATTAATACGCCGTCTCCGGCAATCGCCCATGCCATTGCAAATGCTACCGGAATCTGGTTCCGGGAACTTCCGATTACCAGTGAAAAGATTGCCATGGCTCTGAGAGAAAAGGAAAGAGAACAGTGAACATTATTTATATGGCGGCCGGAAACGGCCGCCGTTTTGCAGAATCTGTAAAACATCAGGGAAAAGAAGAGGAAAACAAACTTTTATATCCGTATAAAGGAAAGGCGCTGTACCGCCATACGCTGGATCGTATCCTGGAGACCGGTGAAGCGGCAGAGATCTATGTAGTCAGCCAGTATCCGCAACTTCTGGAGGAGATAAAAGAACTTCCGGTTACTCCTGTATCTGTCTCTTATACACATCTCCGAGCCCACGAGACCGTACTAGATCTC
>URYM01000143.1 GCA_900552095.1 uncultured Blautia sp.
CTTCCGGCATATGCTGGAAGGGGGAGTTCATCTGGCTCCTTCTCAGTTTGAAGCTATTTTTGTCTCCCGTTCCCACAGCCAGGAGACAACAGACCGGACGCTGGAAGTTCTGGAATCCTATCTGAAAGAAGGCAGGAAACATGGATAGCGGGACTTTGGCCTCTGTTTTTTTCATTGTGGTAATCCTGGGAATCCTTCTTGCAATTTTTCTGATCAATGAGTACAGGCACAGAACCTGGCTGGATCAGCATTTGAAGGGCAGGTGGGGAGCTGTTCCCGACCGGGAATATACCTCGGAGGAACTGGAAAGCATTTCCCACTATGCCCTTCATCACAGAAAAGAGAAATTTTATGTGGATGATATCACCTGGAATGATCTGGGTCTGGAAGAAATTTTTATGCTTCTGAACAATACAGTTTCTTCCTGCGGGGAAGAGTATCTTTATTATATGCTGCGGACTCCGGAGCAGAAGAGAGAAGTTCTCCTTGCGAGAGAGGAGCTGATGGAATGGTTCCGGACGCATCCAGGGGAGCGGCTGCAGCTGCAGAAAATTTTCTATGAGATCAGGAAGACGAACCTGTCTCTCTCGGATTATATTGATATTCTGAAAGATATCCCGCGGAAAAAGACAGGATTTTATAAGGTGCTGGCGCTCTGTCCCCTGGTGAGTATAGGAGCCATTTTTCTGGATCCGGCGCTGGGAGTCATCCTTCTTTTAAGTGCTCTTGTGGTGAATGGGATCGTTCATCACAGGGACAGCCAGGAGATTGAAAAATATCTGAAGTGTTATCAGTGTATTTTAAGCCTGGTGCGGGCATCGGATAAAATCGGGAAATGGAAGCTGGAGGATCCGGTGCTCCGTCCCTATTTTGATCGGATCCTGGAGGGCAGGCATGGTCTGAAGGGATTTCGCCGGGGCGCCTGGCTGGTAGCGGACAATAATGATGTCAGAGATGATATTGCCTCAGTTTTTCTAAGTTACGTGAAGATCTTTTTTCATGCAGATCTGATCAAGTTTTATTCTATGCTGGATCAGCTGGATGGCCATGAAGCATCCCTGGAGCTTCTGATGGAAAATATCGGTCTTCTGGATGCCTGCATCGGAGCGGCATCCTACCGGGAGTATCTGTCTTTATACTGCCGTCCGGAATTTGTGGATTCAGACCGGGCTTTTCTGAACGGAGAAGGCCTGTATCATCCCATGCTGGAGGATCCGGTGGCCAACAGTATCACGGCAAAGGGACAGATTCTTCTGACCGGTTCCAATGCTTCCGGAAAATCCACATTTTTGAAGACGGTGGCTCTGAATGTGATTCTGGCTCAGTCCATTCACACCTGTCTTGCCGTTTCTTATAAAGCCAGCTTTATGAAAGTGCTTACCTCCATGGCTTTAAAGGATGATCTGCAGGGCGGTGACAGTTATTACATTGTGGAGACCAAATCTCTGAAACGGATCCTGGAGGAGGCAAAGCAGGGAGAACCCCTGCTCTGCATTGTAGACGAAGTGCTGAGGGGAACCAATACCGTGGAGCGGATTGCGGCATCTTCCCGGATTCTGGCTTCCCTGGCGCAGCCTCATGTGCTGGCTTTTGCGGCTACCCATGATATAGAACTTACTTATATTCTGGAAGGCATTTATGAAAATTATCATTTCGAGGAAGAAATCAGAGATAAAGAAGTAAAATTTAATTATCTGCTGAGAAAAGGACGGGCCACAAGCCGCAATGCGATCCGGCTTCTGGAAATGATCGGTTATGAGGAAGATCTGGTGGAACAGGCCCAGGCAGCGGCGGCAGAATTTGAGAAGACAGGGGTGTGGGAGCCTCTGGGAAAAGGAGACGTATGCTCGTAAAAATTTATACAGACGGATCGGCCCGGGGAAATCCGGATGGGCCGGGCGGTTATGGCTGTGTGCTTCACTACGTAGATACGAAAGGCGAACTCCACGTCCGGGAGTACAGCGCCGGCTATAAGAAGACGACCAACAACCGGATGGAGCTGATGGCGGCGATTGCAGGGCTGGAAGCCCTGACCCGCCCCTGTCAGGTGGAACTTTATTCAGATTCCAAATATCTGGTTGATGCGTTTAATCAGCACTGGATCGAGGGCTGGCTGAAAAAGGGCTGGAAACGAGGGAAGAATGAGCCGGTGAAAAATGTGGATCTGTGGCAGCGGCTTCTGAAGGCAAAGGCGCCGCACCAGGTGAGCTTTCACTGGGTCAAAGGACATGACGGGCATCCGGAAAATGAGCGCTGTGATCAGCTGGCCACCTCTGCGGCAGACGGGACGGATCTTCTGACGGATCCGGGTGTGTAAAAAGACCTGGAAAAAGGCGGGAAATAGCCTTGACAAATGAAATCCGCCTTTGTATACTGACAAGTAACGACAAAGGCGAAGAAGAGAAGAAGTAGCATTTCAGGAAGTCTCCAGAGAGTTCCCGGCCGGTGAAAGGGGACAGGCGGAAGGAAAAGGCGAATACATCTCGGAGCTGCGCACCGAAGGGAGAAAGATTCTTCATAGGCTGCGACGGGGCGGCGGACGTTATACCGCACAGAGTATCAGAGTAACGGTACTCCCTGAGGCAGATTTCCGTGAGGAATCTGTGAATTTAGGTGGTAACACGGGAAGATCTCCCGTCCTAAGGATAGGACGGGAGTTTTTTGATTTCAAAAAAACTTCCGTCTGCAGATAATCTAAAGGAGGAAGAAAGAAAATGAAAATTTATGACGAGCTGCAGGCCAGAGGGCTGATTGCACAGGTAACAGACGAGCCGGAGATCAAGGAACTGGTAAATAACGGAAAGGCAACTTTCTACATCGGATTTGACCCCACGGCGGACAGCCTCCATGTGGGACACTTTATGGCGCTGTGCCTGATGAAGCGCTTGCAGATGGCGGGAAATAAGCCGATTGCCCTGATCGGCGGCGGCACCGGAATGGTAGGCGATCCGTCCGGAAGAAGTGATATGCGCCAGATGATGACGGTGGAGACGATTCAGCACAACTGTGACTGCTTTAAAAAGCAGATGAGCCGTTTCATTGATTTCTCAGAAGGAAAGGCACTGATGGTCAATAATGCGGACTGGCTGCTGGATCTGAATTATGTGAAACTTTTAAGGGAAGTGGGATCTTGTTTCTCCGTAAACCGGATGCTTACGGCAGAGTGCTACAAGCAGAGAATGGAGAAGGGATTAAGTTTTCTGGAATTTAATTATATGATCATGCAGAGCTATGATTTTTACATGCTGTACCAGAATTATGGCTGTAATATGCAGTTCGGAGGAGATGACCAGTGGAGCAATATGCTGGGAGGAACGGAGCTGATCCGTCGGAAACTGGGAAAAGACGCCTATGCCATGACCATCAACCTGCTTCTGAACTCTGAGGGCAAGAAAATGGGCAAGACCCAGTCCGGTGCAGTATGGCTGGATCCCAACAAGACAACGCCTTTTGATTTCTATCAGTACTGGAGAAATGTTTCCGATGCGGACGTATTGAAATGCCTGCGTATGCTTACCTTCCTGCCCCTGGAACAGATCGATGAGATGGATCACTGGGAGGGAAGCCAGTTGAATCAGGCCAAGGAGATCTTAGCTTACGAGCTGACCAGTCTGGTACACGGAGAGGATGAGGCGAAGAAGGCGGAATCCGGTTCCAAAGCATTATTTGCAGGGGCGGGAGACGAAGCCAATATGCCAAAATGTGAGCTCTGTGACGGGGACTGCAGCTGTGAATCCGGCATTGACCTGATCGGTCTTCTGGTGAAGGCAGAACTTGTTAATACCCGCTCTGAGGGACGCCGGGCCATTGAGCAGGGCGGAGTTACCATCGACGGGGAGAAGATCACCGACGTAAAATATATGGTGACGAGAGATCAGGTGGAGAATGGATTTATCCTTCGCCGCGGAAAGAAGAAATGTAAAAAGATTTGCCTGCAATAAGGGATTGTGATAGTATAATAAACAGTGCCCTCTGCGGCGTTACTGTTATTTGAGGAGGAAAGAAACGTGAAACCTTACGGCGTAAACGAACTGCGTAAAATGTTTCTGGAGTATTTTGAGAGCAAGGGACATCTGGCAATGAAAAGCTTTTCCCTGGTACCCCAGAACGATAAGAGTCTGCTGTTGATCAATTCCGGTATGGCTCCCCTGAAACCGTACTTTACCGGGGCGGAGATCCCGCCCAGAACGAGAGTGACCACCTGTCAGAAATGTATCCGTACCGGAGATATTGAAAATGTGGGAAAGACTGCCCGTCACGGCACTTTCTTTGAGATGCTGGGCAATTTTTCCTTCGGTGATTACTTCAAGCATGAGTCCCTGGCGTGGACCTGGGAGTTTCTGACTAAAGTGGTGGGGCTTGATCCGAACCGGCTTTATCCCTCCATCTACGAGGAAGACGATGAGGCATTTGAGATCTGGAATAAAGAGATCGGAATTCCGGCAGAGAGAATCTTCCGTTTCGGAAAGGCAGATAATTTCTGGGAGCATGGAGCAGGTCCCTGCGGCCCCTGTTCCGAGGTTTATTATGACAGAGGAGAAAAATACGGCTGCGGCAAAGAGGGCTGTACCGTAGGCTGCGACTGCGACCGCTATATGGAAGTGTGGAACAATGTGTTTTCCCAGTTTAACAACGACGGGGAAGGCCATTATGAGGAGCTGGAGCAGAAGAATATAGATACCGGCATGGGACTGGAGCGTCTGGCTGTTGTGGTCCAGGATGTGGATTCTATTTTTGATGTGGATACGCTGCAGGCGCTGCGGAACAAGGTCTGCGAGGTGACCGGGAAAGAATACAAGAAAAATGAGAAAGATGACGTGTCCATCCGTCTGATCACAGATCATATGCGCTCCGCAACCTTTATGATCTCCGATGGCATTATGCCCACAAATGAAGGAAGAGGATACGTACTGCGCCGCCTGATCCGCCGGGCTGCCCGCCATGGAAGACTGCTGGGAGTGGAAGGAGAGTTTCTGGCTTCCTTAAGTGAGACTGTGATCGAGGGATCCAAAGACGGATATCCGGAGCTGGAGGAGAAGAAAGACTTTATTCTGAAGGTTTTGACCAATGAGGAGAGACAGTTTAATAAAACCATCGATCAGGGTCTGAAGATCCTCTCCGATATGGAAGAAAAACTGCAGGCGGAGGAGAAAAAGGTTCTGGATGGTTCGGATGCGTTCAAGCTCTATGACACCTACGGTTTTCCCGTTGATCTGACGAAGGAAATCCTGGAAGAGAAGGGATATACCATCGATGAGGAAGGCTTCAAAAAGGAGATGGACTGTCTCTTATACACATCTCCGAGCCCACGAGACCGTACTAGATCTCGT
>URYM01000144.1 GCA_900552095.1 uncultured Blautia sp.
CAGAAAACCATTAAAAATCTCCCCCACTTCCGCTTCCTTCATCCGGGGAAGAAACTTTTCATTTCTGTAATTGACCGTACAGATCAGATCCTGTTCTCCTGCCTCTTCCTTCCAGGCAAGATAGGGATAATCGCCAAGACGCAGCTGTTCCTCCAGCTCTTTTTTCAGCCTGAGACAAAGCGTCTGGAACACTTCTTTTTCTCGGACTGACACCATAACCGGCTGCAGGTTGACGTACATACCCAGGCGGCCAAGCTGGGAATAACGCCGGTTCCCCAGCACCCTTCCCATCCTTATGGTCTCCTGCGGACTTAAAGCATACAGCACAGAAGCGGCTGCGGCAAAAAAGAGACTCTCTGTAGTCACCTTCCACGCGCTCTTTTTTTCCAGAACCTTCAAAAAAAGTGTCTCCGGCAAATCGCCCCTTACTTCCCCCGCCCTGCCGTCTGCCCGATGGGCAAGCGGCTGTCTTCCATCGGTTTCTGCCGGAGCATGAAGCCTGTACCAGGTTCTGGCTCTCTTCCAGTCTTTCTGTTCCCAGATCTTTTCCTCCAGTTCCAGAAGCGCCGAACGATCTTCTTTCTCTTCCTTTTCTCCCTCCAGATACAGCTGCTCCTGCTTCTGTAAAAACAGTTTGATCGACATGCCGTCCAGTATAAGATGATGAAAACTGCCGTACATGCAAATTCCTTTTTTCAGTCTGACATAGCGCCATTCAAAAAGCGGCGCATCTTCCCAGTCCTCCTCTCGGCGCATCCAGCCTTCCATGACCGGCAATGCTTCCTCCAGCGTATATTCTGAAAAATCTTCTCTGGGAAGCACATAATCCGTATTCTTCTTTTCATAAAACTTTCCATTTCTCCCCGCCCTGAGCCGAAGCAGCGGAAACTGCCGCAGCATTTGGTTTTGCACCTGATTCCAGCGTTCATAGGAGGTCATGGTTTCCGTATAGAAATAACCGCCCTCTTTTCCAATCGGTTTTTTCCCATACATCATGCACAGATTGCGAATATTCTGCTGATAAGGAGACATCTTCCATACTGCTTTACTGTTCAATTTTTCTCCTCCTTGCCTGTCTGAAGCTGCAGCGTCAGCACATTCCATTCATCCTGCCGGTGATAAGTCACCCGATCCATCGTCTTTTTCACAATAAAAATCCCAAGTCCCCCAATCGTCCGCTCTTCCAGCGCCGCTTCCACATCCGGCTGCGCCTGCTCCAGAGGATTGTAGGGTTTTCCATTATCCCGGAAAATCAGGGTGATCACTCCGTCTTTGACGCTGCACATGATCACTGCTCTTTGAGCTCCGCTGTAATACGCCAGATTCGAGTAAATCTCATCTACCGCAATATTCAGCTTTCTGACTGCTTTTGCGGAAATCTGTGCTTTTAGCAGAAACTGCTCCACAAATTCCTCTGCCGGTCCGATACTTTCTGGTTCGGGATAAAATTCCATAGAGTTTCTCTCTGCCATCTTCAGCACCATCATCGTAATATCATCAAACTGAGGCGCTTCCCCCGCAAATCTGTCGATTCCTTCCTTCAGATGCTCCAGAAGCTTCCGGCAGGAAAGTTCCGGCTGTTCATTTAATGCCTGCAGCATCCGTTCTGTGCCAAACAGATTATTCCCTGAATCAGCGGCTTCCGTCACACCGTCCGTATAAACAAAGATACTGTCCCCGGGATTGAGCAAAACCTCATATTCCCGGTATCGTGCCTCTTCCATCGCTGCCAGGACAAGCCCATGGCGATCTTTTAACAGTTCAAAAATACCCTCTTTTCTCCGAATGACCGGGTACTCATGTCCCGCATTGGCGCAGAGCATTTTCCCAGAAGAAAGTTCCAGAACTCCAAGCCATACCGTAACAAACATTTCCGCGTCATTCTTTTCACAAAGCTGACGGTTAACTTTTTCCAGTGCCCGAGCCGGCGCATCTCCCGCCCGGACGGCGTTTTTAAGGAGTGTTTTCGCGATTACCATGAACATTGCAGCCGGAATCCCCTTGCCGGATACGTCTGCCATGACCAGAGCCAGATGATCTTCGTCCACAAAAAAGAAATCATAGAAATCTCCTCCCACTTCCTTTGCCGGAGTCATAGACGCATAGATATCGAATTCCCCCCTCTCAGGAAACGCCGGAAAAATCCCCGGCAACATGGAAGCCTGAATGTGTTTGGCCACATCCAGTTCCGCGCCGATTCTCTCCCGCTCCGCGGTCGCCGCTGTCAGCTCTTCAATATAACTGCTGATCTCCTGTTCCATCTGCTTAATGCTGTTAAAAAGTTTTTCCACCTCATCTCCTGTATGGATGTCCAGTTTCTGCAGATTCGTAATCTTATTGCCCTGCTTCTTTTTATCTTTTACATAAGCTTCCGCCGCCTCAGAGAGCTGATTGATGGGGCGGACTACCCCTCTGTTTACCGCCTTTATACAAAGAAACATCACCAGAATCGTCACAATACTGAAAAGGAGGCACAAATGCAGCAGATAATCGTGTCTCTCCTCCATAACTTCATTCATAGACACATCTGTCATCACATGAGCAACCGCCTGCCCATTTTCATCAAGAACCGCCGCGCCTGCTGTAGACAGCCATCCGTACTCCTCCGTGTCGGTAATATAGGCGGGAAATCCCTTTTCCGGCGTTTTCATAGCCTCATAATTCTGCTCATAGATAATGTCCCAGGTTCCGGCAGGGCATCCGCTCTCTGAATTATCTGCATCAATAAGATACACGCAGGTCATCGTTTCGGGATCCATATAAACAATATACAGTGAACTTACTTCATTCGTTTCTTTTATTTTATCCAGCGTCTTATACATCGCTTCGTATCCCTCATCCTTTACCTGCTCATACTGGGCAAAATAAGCCGCTTCTTCCTCTTTATTTCCAAATTCCGGTTTTGGATTTCTGCTGTAGATTTCCCAGATTTCATCCCGGTAACGCTCTACCTGTCCGGCGTCGACCACCTCTGCCGCCGTCTCCGCCACATGCATGGAAAGCGTCCGGTACTGTTCATCCATCACTTTCGCGTACATTTGATAACTGACCGTAACAAATAATACCGTCAAAACAACCGCGATTAAAAATATTCCCGTTACCGCTTTTCTGCCCAGCGTCCATTTTCCTTTTTTTCTCATTTTTCCCTCTCAGATCCGCACAATCAGCGTATTAAATCCCTGATACCGGCGGTAAAAAAACTCTTTGGCTTTTTGACGTACAATCAGCACGCCCATCGCGTCTACCTCTGTTCCGTCTGCCTGTTCCCCTGCTTTTAACTTTTTCCCTTCCAGAGAAAAAGGATTAAAAGCGATCGCATCGTCCCTGATATACAGCAGGAAATCCCCATCCGGCTCCGAGATCAGCGTAACCTGAATATATCCTTTTTCTTTCTTGAAGCCTTTTTCCATGATAACGGCACACAGTTCTTCTACTGTAAGATTTACAAAATAACTCTGTTTCCAGGAAGCGCCCCAGCGCTCACAGAAAACTTCCGTCTCCGTCAAAAAGCGACTCAGTTCTTCCCGGCTGCTGCCAAAAGTCCGGCGCAGCACCCGTTCCGGATCTGTCACCAGAGCCTGCTCCTTCCCCCGGTTCTTTTTCCAGATCAGAAAAAGAAACAGCGATATGACTTCGGTTACAGGAAAAAGCCACCAGAACCCTTCCAGGGGAAAAAAAGAAAAGAAGGCCGTCACAGGAAGCAGCACTGCCGCTCCCCGCAGCGTCGTCATGACAAAGGCTCCCTTCTCCCGTCCGCAGGCCTGCTCATAACTCTCCAGAAGCAGATTGATCCCTGCAATCCCCGCTCCGGTACAGTAAACCTGCAGGGCATATACCCCCGCTTCTCCCGCTTCTTTCATACCGAACAGCGCGCAGACCTGCCTTGGGAAAAACGCAACCAGAAGAATCCCACAAAGACCAGTCAGTGAGCCAAAAAACAGCGCGTTTTTCCGTACTCTTCTCCTCCCCTCCTCGTCTTTTTCCCCTGTATAGGTGCTGATCACAGGCTGTGCCGCCCGGGCTGTCCCCTCATACAGATACAATAAAAAGAAGGAAGCATTTTGCACCAGATCAAAAACCGCCGGCCCCAGACTCCCGGTTTTCTCCATCAGTACCCGGTTGGCCGTCAAAAGAAAAAGCATGGAGTACAGATACTGGGAAGAGGAGGCAAAACCAGCGCGAAAACTGGAAAAACAGGTTTGAAACCGGGGGGTGAACGGAAAAAGACGAAGACACCTGTTTTTCTTCCAGTAAACCGTAAGGTAACAGCCGATGGAAACCGCCTGCCCGGCCAGCGTCGCCCAGGCTGCCCCTGCCACGCCCAGATCAAGCCCCCACACCAGAAGAAAGTTAAGCCCGATATCGCTTAAATTTCCAATGGTAAAGCCCACGCCTGCCAGACGCTGGCAGTCGTCATTTCTCAGATAGTAATTGCTGATATAGGCGAGAAAAAACAGCGGAATTCCGCCAAGGATAATCCCCGCATACGTTCCTGCCGCCTCATAAAGGATCCCGTCCTCCGGAACAGTTCCCAAAAGAGCGAGAATCTGCGGAAGAAAAAGATTCCCGGCCAGCGCAAGCCCGATCCCGAGCAGTCCTGCAGTCAGAAGAATCCCCTGAAATTCTTCCACCGCTTCTTTCTTCTTCCCTTTTGCCAGAAGCATTGCGTAGCGCACAGAGCCCCCTATGCCAAATCCGTGCATCACCACATTGATCACCATAAAAACCGGTAACGTCAGACTGATGGCGGCCAGTCCTGTGACTCCCATCTGCCTGCCCACCACCAGCGCATCCACGATGTCGCCAAAGGCCAGTCCCAGCGCAGAAATAAGAGAAGGAACCAGCTGCCTTCTCATCATTTTCGCCGTAAAATAATTCTCCTGTTTCCTTTCCACCCGCTTTTCTCCTCCCAATTCCCTTCTTTCTCTAAAGCCGCCGGACTTTCTGCGCGCGTATCCAGCCTCCCTGCACCGGAAAGCACTGCACGCTCTGTTTCTCTGCGGTGAAAACGCCTTCCAGAAGTCCCCATTTTTTTTCTCCCTCCATATAAATGCATTCGTATCCAAAAAAAGCGCGGAGAATCCGATCCGCTTCATCGGCCGCTGTCTCTTTGCTAAGCGGATAATCCTGCTCTTCCAGGAACGGCCAGTAAGATCCCTCTCCCTGCGGCACTGCTTTCCGATCTAGATCCGGCAGACAGGTCAGCAGTTCCCTGGTCATATCCGGAAGCAGAGCCTTTTGTTTCTCCGAAAGTGTTTTCAGATTTTCCCGCTCTCCCAGCAGAATTTCCCGCTGCAGCAAGATATCGCCC
>URYM01000145.1 GCA_900552095.1 uncultured Blautia sp.
AGAGACAGGTATCTTCCCTCTGAGGATCCACTGACCTCACGAAACTGGTATACTGCAGCTCTGGAAAAGGAAGGGCGGATTGCAATTGTTCCTGCAGATACAGACTCTGTTTCTGAGACAGATCCCTCTTCCATGAATTTTTTCATTTCCCGAAAATTAAATAATCTTTTTGATCCTGCTCAGGAAAATGTAATTGCAATCAATATGAAGAGCAGTACCCTGGCTTCTCTTTTTTCAGAATTAAGCCTGAACACCCCAAATATGATCCTGTTCACCAATGATGCAGGCGAACTGATCTATTCCAACCGAGAAGTAGATGCCCGCTTTCTCAATTCCCTGGATCAGGACAAAATTTTAGAAGAAAAAAATACTTGGATCCACAACTCCCAAAAACTGGAAAAATACCCTCTCACGATCCATGTGCTGTTATCTACCTCCTATATCACCCGGCAGATCGGTCACTTTATCCTGGTAAGCCTGCTCTGCTGCCTGATAGGCCTGGTTATTGCCTACCTTTTTTTCCGCCGAAACAAAACCTGGATCAGTGATCCCGTCTTGGAGATTACATCTGTTCTTAAAAATCTGGAGGAAGGAAATTTAAATTCCCGTTGTCCTCCTCTGCGGATCCGGGAATTTAACGAAATTGGCCATTCTATCGGCCTGATGGCCAACCAGCTGCAGGAACGGATTAAAAATGAGTATGAACTTACACTGGCTCAAAAAGAACTTCAATTTCAGGCACTGCAGTCTCAGATACAACCACATTTTATCATCAATACAATCTACAGTTTTATAAGCCTGAATCAGATTGGCGAAACAGAACTTTTAAATGATGCCTTCTACTCTTTTGCCCGCCTGCTGCGCTACGTACTCAATAAAAATAAAACGTCCACCCTGGGTGAAGAATTAGATTTTCTGAATGACTACTGTTCTCTTCATCAGCTGCGGTTTGGCCCGCGAATCACCTACCATATCTCCTGTCCGGAAAATCTGCGCAGACTTGAGATTCCCCGTCTGTTAATGCAGCCTCTGGTAGAAAATGCTGTGGTTCACGGAATTGAACCTTGTGAATTTCCATGTACCCTCACAATCCATGCTGAAGAACATGACGATACCATTTACCTTTTTATTGAAGACGATGGAGTCGGATTTACCCGAGAACAGATCTGCTCCTCCAACTCAATTGGAATAAAAAATGTAACAAACCGTATTCATATCTGGAATAACCAGGTGGAGCTATTGATTTTCCGAGTGGAAAATCACTCTATTCAGATTTTTACTATACCAGAATTACCCAGACAAGGAGACGATAAAACATGAATATTTTAATCACAGATGATGAACCTCTGATCCACTTATCGATTGAAAAACTGATTAAGACCTGCTTTGAAACTGCCTGTGTTTTCCACGCATACACCGGTCATGAAATGTTGATTCTTCTGGAAACTCACAACTTTCTTCTCGCTTTTGTGGATATCAAGATGCCCGGTCTGTCCGGCCTTGATGCAATTGAAGCTGCCAGAAAAACTGCCCCCCAAACCAAATACTATATCATGTCCGGTTTCGATGAATTTGAATATGCCAAACAGGCTATTAAATTAAAAGTGGAAGATTATCTTTTAAAACCTTTAGACAAAAAAACAATCCAGGAAACAATCCATTCTGCCCTGCAGTTAGATATTTCCCGGCGCCGGGAATGTAAAACTGTATTTCGCAACTGGCTGGAAAGCACTCTAAATCACAGAGAAAGCTCCCTTGGAAAATATGAAAACTATTACTGTTCTCTTCTGCTGATCACTGCCGATCATCCAGATTTTCCAAAGGAGACTCTTCTTGATCTTATGCTTCCTTATACTGACAACTGTGTCTCCGCCTTTGCCGGAGATCACATTGTCTTTCTGTGTTTTGCGAAAGATATTTCTATTCTTAGAAATATTCAGCAGCAACTGTGCAGTCACCCAAAACAAAATGGTCTCACTTTATTTTCTTCTTCCATTCTGCACAGCCAGGAGCAATTAAAACAAACTCTTTTTCAGCTTTTAGATTACTCCTGTCTACGAATTATTGCCGGAATTGAAACCTTTTACTTTTTAAAACCACTAACAGAATATCCCCCAAAATTTATGCCCTTCTGCCGTTGTCTGTTGGACTGGCAGAAAGCCTTCCGTGAGAAAAATTATACCCGTTTTGCCAACAGCTGTGAACTGGTCTGCGGACTTTTGCAGACCTCAAAAATCTGGGAAGATCACAAAAATCAGGTAAGCACTTTTATTCGCTGCACACTGGATCCCTCTTCTTCGCTTCCCGAAAATTTTTCGGATCTAAAAAAATATTTTTATGATCACGCAGCTAAACTTTTAACAACTTCCCCGGGGCAAACTCTGGTTCACTCCATAGTAGAATACCTTCAGACACATTTTCGCAATGATATTTCTATCGCGGCTTTGTCTGATCATTTCGGTGTTTCCTCCAGCTACATCAGCAGCCTTCTGAAACAGGAACTGGGCATCCGCTACAACGACTATATCACTCAGCTGCGCCTAAATTATGCCAAAGAACTTCTGGCCTCAACAAAACAGTCTATAAAAGAAATTTCTTCTGCCTGCGGCTATTACAGTCAGAGTCATTTCACGCGTCTCTTTACAGACCATGAACACTGTACTCCCACTGAGTACCGAAAAAAATATCATTAGTCTTACCATCTATTGATGCAGTCCTGCTTCCTCCTTCAGGATCTGATGAAACTGAGTTCCGCACCGCTCCAGTTCACTTAACACTTTCTCGATGCCTTTCTCCGTCTGATACCAGTTATCCCGGCTGATCCCCACACTGGAAGGGCATACAAGGAGTTCCGCCTCCGGATATACCAGCTGATAATACAGAAGACATCTTCTGGCATGCTCTTCCTTACAGCAGAGAATCCCCCGTTTCACCTCAATTCCGGCCCGGTCTGTCACCTGCCGGGAAAAAAGAGCATTCTCATACGTGTAAGCTGCCTGATCCTCCCGCAGGATATTCTCCTCCGGAACACCATTTTTCTTCAGCACATCTGCCAGGAATTCCCATTCCGTAGCATACCTGTCTCCGTATCGGTCTCCTTTCGCCCTCACTCCGGAAAAGGATCCCTTGGTAATACTGTGTTTTCCTGAGGGAAGCAGCGCCGGGGCATATCCTTCCCGGTAAAGTTCTGCAGCCCGTTCCGCCATCTGCGGCCAGCCATTCCCCGGTATAAAAATCAGATCGGCCTCCTTCGGCTGATCTTTTACAAAGATAAAATCCGTAAACTGTTTCAGAAACTGTTCTTTCATAGGCGCCTCCCGTATCGTTCTTTTCAAACCGCAGTTTTCCTGCCCTTATTATACCACGCCCTTCTCTTCAGTTAAACAGTAATCATCGTGCTGTATCCATCCCGGCGCAGTCTTCTCTCCATCGTAACCGCATTATTCAGATACCGATAAGCGCCTACCTGCACCTTATAATATCCGTCCTCCGCCAGCAGGAAAGCCGGATATCCTGCTTCCTGCAGTTCCTGCAGCATACGTTCCGCATTCTGCCGCACCGCAAAGGCTCCGGTCTGAACTCTGTAATACTTCTGCTCCTCCGCCTCCGTCTGATCCAGTGTTTCTAAAACCCCATCGGCAATCCCCTGTGCCAGATCCTCAAACCGTTCATCAAACAGACGGTTATCCTGATCACTGTTGATAAATCCCGCTTCTACAAGAACAGCCGGCATCCTGGTTCGCCGAAGAACAACAAGCCCCGGCCTTTCTTTCACCCCCAGATCTTTAAATCCCGCTTCTTCTGTCTCCTCCCCGATATTCTCCGCCATCTCCAGTTTCTTCCCTGCTTTATCAAAAACAAGCGTTTCCACACCGCTGTACTGATTGGGTACAGGACTTGAATTCCGATGCAGAGACACAAAGAAATCAGCTCCCTCACTGTTGGCAATCTGAGCCTTCTGAAAAGGCGTCTGATACACATCCTCTGTCCGGGTATAAATCACATCAGCCCCGCTGTTCTCCAGTATCTCTCCCACCGCCAGCGCCAGACGCAGAGTGTCATCCTTCTCTCTGCGCCCCTGATATACAGCTCCCGGATCTTCTCCACCATGGGATGGAGGTTACCTGCGCCGGTTTTTATTCTTTCTGATCCGCTGTTTTTCAATCTGGGAACGGATAATCCGAATCATACACTCCTCCCCGGAATAATTTTCCAGAAATTTCCGTTCCACCTGAAACCCTTCTTTTTCTTCTTTCCCCATATCCTTCTCTTTCCCCCTGCTTTCTCTACACTTTACGCCAGATCCTGTTTTCTCATGCCTTCTCTTATTTCCACAAGTTTACCCTGGTCTTTCGGCGAAAAATTTTTCAGCAGCTTATCCACTTCTTTAATAAACGCCTCCATCATTTCCTGATAAATCTGTTTCCGCAGTTCGCAGTGATCTGTATCACACTCCAACGTCTCTCTGCATCTTTCCTCACTCTCCGCCTGCCTCTCTCTGCCCCTTTTCTTTTCCTGTCGCAGTCTCAGATATAAAGTTCGAAGCAAATTACAGTTCTGTGTATTTACCGTATCCAGATAATGCTCTACCATTTCCGGATTTCCCTTGTTGATCGCGTCCTCAAACGCATGGCGGATTGCCCGCTCCACCCTGGAGGCAGTTGTCTCCCTCCTCTTGGCGATCTCCTCATAAAGCGCACAGATTTTTCCCCCTCTGTAATACGCATCCTCATCAAAGATCACCATAGCGTCGTAAATATAATTGAAGCCCTTCACTCCAGCCGGCACACCAATACTTAACAATACATCTACCACATCATTCTGCATTTCACTTTCTCCTTCATAATATCCTCACTTTTTCTCCAACTCCTCAGAAAGATGTAATGCAACTCATATTCGTCTCTACGCAACATTTTCTGTATCAAATCATATATTGACAACACAGCCGCATTCCATTACTATGATTAAAAATACGTCCTAAAGGAGGGAAAAATTTGAAAAACAGAATAAAAGCTGTAAGACAAAACACAGGACTGACTCAACAGGAATTTGCCCGAAGAATCGGTGTCTCCCGGAACACCATCGCCACTTATGAGACATGCGAACGTACTCCGATCGACGCGATCGTCAGATCCCTGTGCCATGAATTTAATATCAATGAGACCTGGCTCCGTACCGGCCAGGGAGATATGTATATAGAAACGAATCCTGACATAACTCTTTCAACTGTCTCTTATACACATCTCCGAGCC
>URYM01000146.1 GCA_900552095.1 uncultured Blautia sp.
GGTGGAAACACTCCCGAAGGTTCTCCCTTCTTTCCCCACCTTGATGGAAACGGTCACTTCTTTGTCCGCAAGCTCCTGGGCAAATGCTTTCGCCGCCTCCAGATTCTCCTGGGCCACCTTATCTTCATGCGCTTTCTGCAGTTTCAGATCGTTCAGATTTTTGGAGGTAGCTTCCACTCCCAGCTTCTTGGGCAGCAGCATATTGCGGGCATAGCCGTCGCTCACATTTACAATCTGGCCCTTCTTTCCCAGCGCCTTTACGTCTTCTAATAAAATTACCTTCATCTTTAGATGTCTCCTTCGTCAATCATTTGCTGAAGCGTCTGCTTCAGGATATCTCTCGCTTCTGTTATGGTATAATCCTTCAGCTGAGCTCCTGCGATATTCAAGTGTCCGCCGCCTCCCAGCCGTTCCATGATCAGCTGCACATTTACCTCATCGATCGCTCTGGCGCTGATAAAAATCTGATTGTTATAATCAGTCAGCACAAAAGAGGCCTTCACACCCACAATGTTCAAAAGCTCGTTTGCCGCCTGTGCCCCCACCACCGTAGGACTGTCGATCCCCTCCGATGGACAGACGGAAATGGCATAGCACTTGCGGAAAAGTTCTGCATTTTTGATCGCCTCACCTTTTGCACGGTAGTTTTCAATATTTTCCCGGAACAGCTTCCGTATCCGGGTCACATCTGCACCGCAGCGCCGCAGGAATGCTGCCGCCTCAAAGGTTCTGACTCCTGTTTTTGCCATAAAATTGTTGGTGTCGATCATAATACCCGCATACAGGCTGTCTGCCTCAATATTTTTCACCCGCACGCCTTCCGCAAAATACTGAAGGATCTCAGCCACCATCTCACAGGCCGAAGAGGCATAGGGTTCAATATAGGAAAGCACCGCATTCTGAATCACTTCGCTTCCCTGGCGGTGGTGATCCAGCACCACGATCGTCCGGGTCATCTTCAGAAGTTCCGGGCACTCCGTGTAACTGGGGCGGTTCGTGTCCACTACCACCACCATGGAGTTTTCATCCACCATCTCCCGGGCTTCCTGGCTCGTGACAAACATCTTTCCGTCATAGTCAGAATTCTGCAGAAATGCATCCATCAGCGGCCTTACCGAGGAGGTGGGATTGTTGATCACAATACTTGCCTTCTTATTCAGAGTCCGGGCTGCCCGGCAGATTCCCACTGCTGCGCCGAAAGAATCCACATCTGTAATACTGTGTCCCATAACGACCACATTATCCTTGCCCGTCATAAACTCCTCCAGGGCATGGGCTTTCACTCTGGCCTTGACCCGGGTTGTCTTCTCCACTCCCTGCGTCTTGCCCCCGTAATAAGAGATCCGCTCGCCCTCTTTGATCACAACCTGATCGCCGCCCCTTCCCAGAGCCAGCTCGATCGCGATACGGGCATACTCAGAAGTCTGCGCATAAGTCTGAGCATTCAGTCCAAATCCCATGCTGATCGTTACTGCCATCTCATTTCCGATATTGACCGTCTTGACTTCCTCAAGAATACGAAACTTCTGCTCCTTTAATTTCTCCAGAGACGCCTTCCGCATCACGATGAAATACTTATCCTTCTCCAGCTGCTTGATCACACCGTCCAGGCTGCTGAAATACTTGTTGATCTTCCGGTTGATCAGAGCCGTCAGAAGAGACCGTCTCACCTCTTCCACACTTTCCATGGCCTCCTCGTAATTGTCCAGATAGAGAAGCCCGGTCACCAGCTGATTTTCCTCATTTTTGCGCAGAGCCGCATTCAAGTCCGTCTCATCAAACAGATACATGCTGATCAGATAATTGCGCTGTTCTCCCGCTTCAAGAAGATCGGACTGCTGTACCAGATCCGCTATGGAAACTTTCCTTAACATCACGCGGTAATCTCTTCCGTTCAGCACCAGATCTGTCTCCACCGCCTGATCGTCCGTGGGCAGTTTCTCCACATGAATCTCCGGAAAAATCGTAGTAATTGATTTGTGGTACGTTTTTTCCTTTCCCGTAACCGCCGTAAATTCCTCATTGACCCACAGAAGTTTTCCATCCGGATCCAGCAGCGCATAGGGAAAAATAAAATTCTTCATCAGACTCTTCTGTACCTGCCCGTACTGTGTGGCAAAGGAGATCAGTTCGTTGAGAATGATGGAACGGTTCTGAAAATACAGCAGCACAACCACCGCGGCATAAATGCCCAGAAATCCGCTGGCAACAGCACCGGCCTTCACATTGACGCTGTAGAGCACCACATTCATCAGTATCAGAAGCACCATCAGGAAAACCGGCCACTGCATATACCGCTTCAGCTGTCCCTTTAATTTTATCTTGTCATTCATCCTACACATCCTCTTCTATACACAGAGATACTTACATACGATACCATTATACCACCTTTCCGGAAAATACAAAAGTATTTTATTTTTCAGCAGGTCTTCTGAGGGAATGATAAAGGGCTGCCGCACCAGTACGGTACGGCAGCCCTGCCTGTCTTATTCTGTTTTCAGAATTATTTGCCCAGGATCTCAGCAGCTTTTCCTTCGCTACCCAGAACGGTTTTGATCTTGTGAGCAACTACATCCTTCACGTAAGCACGGCCTACTTTCAGGTACTCACGGGGATCGAATTTCTCCGGATGCTCCCACATAACCTCACGGATACCTGCAGTCAGACCCAGACGCAGATCGGAGTCAATGTTGATCTTGCAGACTGCAGAACGAGCAGCCTGGCGCAGCATATCCTCGGGGATACCGATCGCATCTGCCAGATTTCCGCCGTGTGCCTGGATGATCTTCACGTATTCCTGAGAAACGCTGGATGCACCGTGCAGAACGATGGGGAAGTTCGGCAGTCTTCTGGATACCTCATCCAGAATGTCAAAACGCAACATGGGTTTCTGACCCGGTTTGAACTTGAATGCACCGTGGCTGGTTCCGATAGCGATAGCCAGAGAGTCAACGCCGGTACGGCTTACGAACTCTTCTACCTCTTCCGGCTGCGTGTATTTTGCATCCTCTGCGGATACATTTACATCATCCTCGATACCTGCCAGCTGTCCTAACTCACCCTCAACTACAACGCCGTGTGCGTGAGCATACTCAACAACCTGTTTGGTCAGAGCGATGTTGTCCTCGAAGGAATGATGAGAACCGTCGATCATAACGGAGGTGAATCCGCCGTCGATGCAGGATTTGCAGATCTCAAAATCTGCGCCGTGATCCAGATGCAGAGCGATCGGGATGTTCGGGTTCTCGATCAGAGCTGCCTCAACCAGTTTTACCAGATAAGTATGGTTTGCATACTTTCTTGCTCCGGCAGATACCTGCAGGATAATGGGGGAGTTCAGCTCGCCGGCTGCCTCAGTGATAGCCTGTACGATCTCCATGTTGTTTACATTGAAAGCGCCGATTGCATATCCGCCTTCATAAGCTTTTTTAAACATTTCAGTACTTGTTACTAATGGCATGATAATCATCCTTTCTTCATTAAAATGATTGATGCAGGGGCATAATAAGCCCTTGTCTATCTTTTATTATATACATTTTCCGGCTTTTGACAATCTATTTTTTCAGTTTCACGCAATTTCTGTCATTTTTTTATCAGACAGAAGCAATGAAACGCAGAAAGGCCTCTCTGCCCTCTTCGGTACACTTATACACGCCCGCATCTTCCAGAACCTGCTTAAATACAACTCCGATCTCTTTTTTCAGAATCTCCTCCACATTTTCCGGCGTAAACGTATACTTCTCTTTCAATTCATCGATCCAGTCCGCATGCTTTTCCAGAACTTCATCGGCGCGAAGATCCCGTCCTTCTGTGACAGCACTTACCAGCCCTGCGATCTCGCCTTTTAACCGGGCGGGAAGCACTGCCAGCCCCATCACCTCGATCAGACCGATATTCTCCTTTTTGATATGATGCAGTTTTGCATGAGGATGGTAGACACCCAGCGGATGTTCCTCCGTAGTGATATTATTTCTCAGCACAAGATCCAGTTCAAAGAGTTCTCCTCTCTTTCTGGCGATCGGTGTGATCGTATTGTGCGGCTCTCCATTTGTCTCGGCAAAGATAAATGCAGCTTCATCCGTATAGCCTCTCCAGGCTTTCAGGATCTTATCCGCCAGATCAATAAGGCGGTCCGGATCGGCACTGTCCAGCCGGATCACGGACATGGGCCATTTTACAATGCCCGCTTTCACGTCCTCATATCCCGCAAAGGAAATTTCCTTCTCCACCGGGGCCTTGGCCATGGCAAACTCATAACAGCCGCCCTGGAAATGATCGTGACTTAAGATCGATCCTCCCACAATCGGCAGATCCGCATTGGAGCCCACAAAGTAATGAGGAAACTGTGCTACAAAATCCAGAAGTTTGGCGAAGGTGGCACGCTCAATCTTCATGGGCACATGCTGCGAATTAAAAACGATGCAGTGCTCATTGTAGTACACATAGGGAGAATACTGAAAGCCCCACTGGCTTCCATTGATGGTAATGGGAATGATCCGGTGATTTTGGCGGGCCGGATGGTTCACACGCCCCTGATACCCTTCATTTTCCACGCAGAGCAGACACTTCGGATAGGAAGTCTGCCGGGCCAGCTTGGCCGCTGCAATGGCTTTCGGGTCTTTCTCCGGCTTGGACAGATTGATCGTGATGTCCAGATCCCCATACTCTGTGGGGGATACCCATTTCATATCCCGGGCAATGCGGTAACGCCGGATATAATCGGTATCCTGACTGAATTTATAATGGCGGTCGGTGGCCAGTTTCGGACTCTTCTCATAATCCTCCCGAAAACGGCGGATTACATTTGATGGGCGGTCTGTTAAAACTCCCATCACTTTTGTATCAAAAAGGTCCCTGTAGACCACACTGTTATTCTCAATCAGATTATGCTCCGCTGCATAGTCACAGATATCATTCAAAATCTCTTCCAGCTCTCCGATCACGTCCTGATCGCTTCCGTCCGCTTCAGACACCATCTGTTCCAGTTCGCTGTCCGCTCCCTCGATTCCGAGAAGCTCCAGCAGCGTATTCATAATATAAATCTTATCTTCCTTCTGAATCAGTCCCGCTGCCAGGCCGTACTGAACCAGTTTTCCCAAACTTTTCTGAACCATAACGTCCTCCCTCTGTGCTTTTTCTTTCATTATGACATAAAAAATCCCCTTTTCCATAGATTTTTTCTGT
>URYM01000147.1 GCA_900552095.1 uncultured Blautia sp.
AGCGTCAGATGTGTATAAGAGACAGGGTTTTCCGGATGGGAAGGGGAAGATTTTTTCTGCTATGAGAGGGTGAAAGACAGGATTTTTCAGATGGTAGTCAGCCGGGAACAGAACAGAGAGATCCTGGAAGAACAGCCCTGGCAGCCTTTTCTGGACCTGGCAGTTGTCTGTTACTGCCGGCTGGATCCCAGAATGACACCGGAAGCCCTGGTGCGCATTGACCGCCGCCACCTGGAGCGCTGGGGAATCGGGGAAGAGGAACTTTTTCGTCAGGCAAAAGAGAATGGACGCCGCTTTATGCCGGGGCGGCTGTACTCCATGCGGGAGATTCTGGGTTTTCAGGACGGGGAGATCCCGCTCTATGTGCTGACCAATGAACAGCGTTATCTGGGCGCGGAGGCGATCACCGACGAAACGGCGCTGAAAAAAACGGGCGAACGGCTGAACAGTGATTTCTTCGTTTTGCCCAGCAGTATTCACGAATGTCTTATTCTGCCCATGTCCGGGCAATTTTCCAGAGAAATGTTAAGAAAGCTGGTTCAGGAAGTGAACCTGACCCAGGTAGAAGAGGAAGAGGTACTTTCTGATCAGGTATATGTATATAAAAGAGAGCAGGGAGTTCTGAGCCTGTAAGAAAAGAGAGGGAGTGCCGCAGAGAGTCTGGGCGGTACAGGTTTTTCGTGCGGCATTCCCGGGGAAAAACTGAGGTGAAAAGTTACAGGATTTCCTCTTTACAAACAGAGCGTTCTGTGCTATTATAAACAAGTGCGAAGAAGCACGGGTAAGCATCTGTAGCTCAGGGGATAGAGCAACGGTTTCCGGTACCGTGTGTCGGGGGTTCGAATCCCTCCAGATGCGTTTAAAAAGCAGGAAAGCATTTGAAAGAACAGATTCTTCTGTGAGGGAAGGAGGTCCACAGCTGTGGATGATTTTAGAGAATGGCTTTCTGATAATCTGAGATATATTATGCTGGGGCTGGGGATTGTACTGGTTCTGGCAATTCTGTTTTTTGGAATCCGATTTCTCACGAACAAGCTGTCTGATGACGAGGGGAAGGAGAATAAGCCCCCCCAGACGCAGCAGAGTGATGTGGGGAGTGAACCTACGCCGGAGGTGACAGTTTCACCCACGCCCACAGAAGAACCGGAAGAGGAGAAAAATCTGCTGGAAAAGGGCGCGTATCCGGAAGTAAATGCGCTGATGCACAATTACTATGCGGCTCTGAGCAGCAGGGATGTGGAGACGCTCCGGGGGATTCTGGACGGGTTCAGCCAGGAAGACAGTGATCTGATCGCTTCTTCTGACTATATCCAGGGTTATCAGAATGTGGAGACTTACACGAAAAAAGGTTTGAAGGACGGAGAGTATGTGGTTTTTGCCGCTTACGATCTGAAATTTGTAAATATTGATACCGCTTTGCCGGGACTGAGCCAGCTGTATGTATTTCAGGATGAGAACGGCGCGCTTAAGATCGCAGGTGAGGCGATGTCAGAAGAGACAGAGAGCTATATGGAGCAGATCTGTCAGGATGAGGATGTGAAGACGCTGATCAGCGATGTGCAGCTTCGGGCAGATGCGGCACGGGAAGGGGATCCGGCTCTGAGCACTTTCCTGGGCGAGCTGGGAATTTAACAGAATAATCAGAGGTACTTATATAGGTTCAAGATTGGTTGAACGTTTCTACAAACTACCGAAATAGTTGACTATAAGTTCCTGCGGCAGAGGAAATCTGCTGCGGGGACTTTTCTTTTTTTAAAAATTTATCTACAGGGAGGGCTTGAAAATGAGAAATTTTGTATTAAAAGGAAATATCTGTTTCTGTGATGAAGAAAAAAAGCTGCAGATCCGGGAAAAGGCCTGGGTGGTCTGCGAGGACGGGATCTGCCGGGGAGTGTTTGACCGCCTTCCGGAAGCATACAGGAACTTTGAAGTGAAAGATATGAAGGAACAGCTGATCCTGCCGGCGCTTACGGATCTGCATACCCACGCGCCCCAGTACGCTTTCCGCGGGCTGGGCATGGATCTGGAGCTGCTGGACTGGCTGGATACCCATACGTTTCCGGAGGAAGCGAAGTATGCGGATCCCTCCTATGCAGAAAAAGCATATCGCATCTACACGGAAGATTTAAAGAAAAATGCGGTGACCAGAGCGGTGATCTTCGGAACGCTTCATGTGGAGGCCACAGAGATTCTGATGGATCAGCTGGAGGCGACCGGTCTGGTGACAATGGTGGGGAAGGTAAATATGGATCGAAACGGCGGAAAAGATCTGGAGGAGAAGGATGCGGCTTTCTCAGCCGCAGAGACCAGAAGGTGGCTTCGGGAGATTCAGGGGAGATACCGCCGTACCTATCCGATCCTGACGCCCCGGTTTATTCCATCCTGCTCTGGAGAACTGATGGGAGAGCTGAAAGAGATCCAGAGAGAGACGGGGCTTCCGGTACAGTCTCATCTTTCTGAGAACCCGGGGGAAGTCCAGTGGGTGAGAGAACTTTGTCCGGAGGCAGAGTCTTACGGGGATGCTTATGTCCGGGCAGGCCTGTTTGGAGATGACTGTCCGGCCATCATGGCGCACTGTATCTGGGTGACAGAAGCGGAGATGGAACAGATGAGAAAGCGGGGGGTTTACGCGGCACACTGTCCCCAGTCCAATGCGAATCTTTCCTCCGGCATTGCGCCGGTGCGCCGGTTTCTGCAGAAGGGGATTCCCACAGGACTGGGAAGTGACATTGCGGCCGGCAGCAGTGTGTCTGTTCTGCGGGCTATGGCGGATGCGGTACAGGTGTCGAAGCTGCGGTGGAGGCTTGTGGATCAGAGAGAAGCGCCTCTTACCCTGGAAGAAGCTTTTTATCTGGGAACGCTGGGAGGCGGCACTTTCTTTGGAAAAGTGGGCAGCTTTCTGGACGGATATGAATTTGATGCGGTGGTATTTGACGATGGAGATCTGCCCCATCCTCAGAAACTGGATGTGAAGAGCCGGCTGGAACGTCTGATCAGTCTGGCGGACGACCGGCAGGTGGTGCATAAATATGTAAGGGGGACAGAACTTTTTTAATATTTGGCCGCTTTCCTGAAAAAGAACAAAAAAATGACCTGCTCGTGCAGGCCATTTTTTAATGAGGGGGGAGATAGTGAGTGGTTCATCAACTATCTGTAATATACTATAAGGGATAAATGTGATCGAAGTATGTACAAATTCTAAAAGAAAAAGAAATTCTCTTAAGAAAACCTGAAGAGAACAGAAGAAAAAGAAAAAGTGGCGGGAAAGGCGGAATTTGCGGAGGGACAGAAGTTGAAAAGGAAAAGTAACTATGCTAAACTAGACACAAAGTGACTGAAAATTGCAGTGTAAGGGGGATTGTATGATGAAAATCTCAGCTTTATTGGAGAGACTGGAGTATACCTGTCTGCAGGGAAGCCTGGAAAAAGAAATCCTTCAGGTGGAATATGATTCCAGGAAAACAGGAGAGGGCGCGCTGTTTGTCTGCATACGGGGAGCGGCGGCAGACGGACATAAATTTGCTGCCCAGGCGGCAGAAAAAGGGGCGGCAGCTCTGGTGGTGGAAGAGCCGGTAGATGTGCCGGAGGAAGTAACGGTCATTCAGGTCAGGGACAGCCGGTACGCTCTGGCAGTTCTCTCGGCAGCCTGGTTCGGCTATCCTGCGGAACATCTGAAGGTGATCGGGATTACAGGGACGAAGGGCAAAACGACAACCACTTATATGGTAAAATCAATTTTGGAAAATGCAGGCTATCAGGTGGGACTGATCGGAACGATCGAGACGGTCATCGGGGAGAAGAAAATCCCTTCCGTGAACACCACACCTGAATCTTATCTGGTTCAGAAGTATTTCCGGGAAATGGCAGATGCCGGCTGTACCTGTGTGGTGATGGAGGTGTCCTCCCAGGCCATCATGATGAAGCGGACGGCGGGATTTACGTTCGAGATCGGGATTTTTACCAATATTGAGCCGGATCACATCGGTCCGAATGAGCATGGCAGCTTTGAGGAATACTTAAGTTATAAGAGCCAGCTTTTGCAGCAGTGCAGGATCGGTATTGTGAACCGGGATGATCCTCATTTTGAACAGATGATAGAGGGGCATACCTGCCGCCTTGAAACTTACGGTTTTTCAAAGGAGGCAGATCTGCGGGCCGAGGAGGCCAGGCTGGTGTCCCGCCCTGGTTATCTGGGCATTTCCTATCAGCTGGAAGGACTTATGCATTTTCCGGTGGAGATCGATGCTCCTGGAAAGTTTTCTATTTACAATTCGCTGACGGCCATTGCGATCTGCCGTCATTTTAAGGTATCTGAGGAAAATATAAAAAAGGCGCTTAAGGAGGCAAAGGTAAAGGGAAGGATCGAGATGGTAAAGGTATCGGATGCGTTTACTCTGATGATCGATTATGCCCACAATGCCATGGCGCTGGAGAGTCTTCTGACAACGCTTCGGGAATATCATCCTCACCGGCTGGTATGTCTGTTTGGATGCGGGGGCAACCGTTCCCGGCTGCGCCGTTATGAGATGGGAGAAGTTTCAGGACGGCTGGCAGATCTTACGATCATTACTTCGGATAACCCGAGAGACGAGGAGCCGCAGGCAATCATTGACGACATTAAGACGGGAATCGCGAAGACGGAAGGAAAGTATGTGGAGATCGTTGACCGCAAGGAGGCGATTGCCTACGCGATCCATCACGGGGAGCCGGGGGACATCATTATTCTTGCGGGAAAAGGCCACGAGGATTATCAGGAGATAAGAGGAAAGAAATACCCTATGGATGAGCGTGTTCTGATCAGGGAGATTCTGGAAGAAGACAGATGAAATATGCGGATGTGATTGTGGATATTACAGCGGAACAGCTGGATCGGACCTTTCAGTACCGGATCCCGGAGACACTTGCGGGAACAATCCGGACGGGAATGCAGGTGGAGATCCCCTTTGGAAACGGGGGGAAGATCAGGAAGGGTTATGTGATCGGGCTTACCGATCAGCCGGCTGTTGCAGAGAACAGAATGAAGGAGATCCGGGGGGTTGCCGCCGGGGGCGTGGGGGCAGAATCCCGTCTGATCGCACTGGCGGGCTGGATCCGGGAAAACTATGGTTCCACCATGATCCTGTCTCTTATACACATCTGACGCTGCCGACGATCTTACGCGTG
>URYM01000148.1 GCA_900552095.1 uncultured Blautia sp.
CAGTGTCACTGCAAGCCCTTTCTTCAGAAGTCCCTTTCTTTTCATTTCTCCTCCTCCTTCAAACTTTCTTGCGAAAATTCTTCTCAAATCATACTTTTACATAAATCATAATCCCAAAAAGAAGGAGCGTCAATACAAATTCCTGTAAAATCTTTACAATCCATGTATAAAAAAAAGATGCAGAAGTTATCTCCTGCATCTTTTCTTTCCCCTCTCTTATGGCAGATCCTTCTGCAGATCAGCCAAACAGATCTACGGGAAATTGACCTTCATTGTCTCCGCTGGCAGTAATCACATCCTCCTGCTCCAGTTCGATGATCTCCATCTCCGGAGTTTCATACGCTTTTTTATCCATCTTTCTCTCTCCTCTCTGTTTTTTAATAGTAACCGGTCCAGCCGTTCTTGTTAAAAGCATTCAGAAGTCCCTGTGCATACGCTTTTTCTGCCTCTGTAGCATTCGGAGCCTTTACAATTGCCTCTGCTACCGCCTTCACAGAACGGGATTCTGTCTGATCGGTAACCGTAATGGTCTTTCCATCCTTCTCATAAGTAACAGACAGCGCTGTGTAGACAGGAACATCATATTTAGCCACCGGTGCATTCATCAGAACCAGATTGCTGACAAAAGATCCATCGGCCTGAGGAACTTTATTTACTCCCTTTACTGACATGGAAAAATTTTCTGCTGTTGTTCCGTAATCCCACTTCCAGCTCTTCAGTGCTGCTCCCTCCGGCAGTTTAATCTGATAGCCGAACCGCAGACTGGTTTTGGTGAAATCATACGTACCATCCGAATTTTTGTAATCCATTCTCAGAGAACCGCCTAGGAAATCAATCTTCACCTCATCCGCTACGCCGTAGGTGATATTTCCGTCTGCATCCTTGATCTCTACCGGATTATAGTTTTCTGCACAGAATTCCTCCGGTACCGGTTTGTTGAATTCTCCTCCGCTGACCGTAATGTCGGCTTTATTTTCACCGGCTGTTGTCAGAACGATGGCGTCTCCTTCTGCCGTAATCTTTCCACCGGAAATCTCAGCTGTTACATCTCCGTAGGCTGCATCCACATTAATGGCTGCATTTTTCATGCCTCCGGTTCCATCTCCCCACTCTCCAGTGCTTCCCTGTCCTTTGGAGGTGACAGTTCCGCCAGTCACAGAAAGGGTACCGCTCTTCATGGCAACGCCTCCGGCCGCCCCGTAGACCACTCCGCCGTTGATCTCTACGCTTCCGCTGTCTCCACCCTTACTCTGCGCTCCATAAATGGCAAAGTCTGAAGTGGAAATCAGCTCTCCTCCGTTTACAATAATTTTACTCGTTCCAGAATTGCTTCCATTAGTAGAAACCGCATACCATCCGGCTTCAATCTTTCCGCCATCGATTTGAACGACGCCATTATCTTTTGCAGAAACAGCAAACTGTCCCTTATTTGCCGCATCCGGAAGAACCGCTTCTATCGTTCCGCTTTCCATCACAAAGGTTCCGATCGTTTCGATCAGCGTATATCCTGTCGCAGAACCTGTATATTCTGTTTCTGTATAAATTCTTCCGCCGCCTTTGCTGTCTTTCAGCGTCAGCTTGCCCAGAATCTGGATTCTTCCAGTTTCCGTATTGGCTGCTTTGATCTCCTGGCCGGCCAGATCCAGCGTGATCTCTTTTCCTTCTGCAATCACAAGGGCTTTTTCTGCAGTACTGATATCCGTATTCGTCAGCAAAGTCAAAGTATCTCCGCTTTTTGCAGCTTCTGCCGCTTTCTCCAGGGAAGCATAGGTCTGATCACCAATCTGTACAACCTTTGCCTCTTCCACACCGAAGGTACCGTTCCCATTATCCTTGGGTACAAAACCGTCCGCACAGTATTCCTGTCCCACCGGTTTATTATAGGTTCCGCCGCTTACTTCAAGCACATTATCTTTTTTCTGGTTCTCACCGGCATAAATGTGAACAGCTTTCCCATCCGAATCCTCAACAGTAACCTTCACTTCTCCACCGACAGCAGCCTTATCCCCTTCCTCATACTTGGGATAACCCGCTTTGATGTCGTAGACAATACCAAAATGACCAATTGCATTTTTGTTATCACCTACGTATCCCGTTCCTGTTCCAGTGGCTGTAATCGTTCCGCCGGTTATGTTTGCCTCTCCGGCTCTCATCAAGATGCCGACTCCATTGTCCGCATAAATCGTTCCTCCGGTCATATTCAGCACACCCTTCTGAGGATGATAAATACCACAGGCGATATATCCGGGGCTCTTAATTCTTCCGATCAGAATTCCACCTTTCAGATTAATGGTTGTACTTCCTGTAAGTCCTGCACTTCCATTTCCTGCCGCTGCCGCATTATCTGTCCCCACAAGTACGCCGCCTTCAATATCAAGAACGCTGTTGTTGAAGACTCCCGGTCCGCCTTCCGGACCTTCCTGATAACCGCCTGCCACAACCAGATGAGACTTATCATAACCTGCAACGGTATAATTCTTTTCAGATACAATGCTTCCGGATTCCTGACGGAAGGTACCGTTTCCTCTCACCGTTACATTCACCGCATCTGCAGTTCTTCCTGACGCATTATTCAAAAGTTTTCCTGACTGGTAGGTTACAGTTTTATAATCCTTACTTACCACAGGTTCTGCCGCCGCAGTGCTGTCCTTAACCGTCAGATCTCCATGGACAGTTAACGTCTTATCACTGGTCAGTGTTTTCCCGTTCAAATCAAAAACAACTTTTTTCCCTTCAGGAACGGAAACATTCTCCGTCATATCTTTCAAAAACAGGATCGTCTCTCCTGCCTTAGCCGCCTCAATCGCCTCCTGCAGTGTAGAATATTTTTCTTCTCCAATCTGAACAACACTGTCAGACTCTACCCCATAAGTTCCATCCTCATTTTGCTTAGGTACAAAACCGTCTGCACAATATTCCTCTTTCAACGGAGCACTAAAAGTTCCGCCGGAAATCTGAAGGACAGCCCCGTCTGCAATAGCAAATGTTCCTTCAAAGCTTCCATCTTTCACTTTAATTTCAGAAGGAATCGCTGTGGTAGACTTGTCTGCTTTCAAAACATCCTGGTTCGTCTTGAAATTACCCTTTTCGATAACAAGACTGGCTCCTGAATTAAATACATAAGCCCCATAACCATCGGCCGTGAAATTACCACTCTTTACAATCAAACTTCCCCCTTCTGATGCAGATATGCAGCTGCTATTCCAATCATAATAGCCTTGCTGTACAAAGGTTCCGTTTTCAATAATTACTTCTCCGCCAGCTGCTGTCACACATCCTGCTCCTGAAGAAGAATTTACGGTGCTATCCGTTACTGAAATTACCGCATCCGAAAAGGCTTTTATTCCTGATGCAAACTGCCGGGAATTCGAAATCGTCATCTGATCCAGATCAACCTTGGCTTTATGACCATTTACACCAGCTGCTATCACAGCACAATATGCAGAACTTCCAGCAGTAATTGTTCCTCCTGTCAGTTTAACGGACGTGTCAGTTTCTTCGCTGGATTTAATCAAAAATACAGAATTTGAAGTGTGTTCCCTGTCACGGTATGACCTGCAAAATCAACAATAATACTTTTCCCTCCAGAATACCGAATTGCATTGGCTCCAGTATCTACCGTAATGTCTTTCAAAAGTGTTACTGTCTCTCCATCCTGCGCGTGATCCATCGCCTCCTGCAGTGTGCTGTAATATTTGCCGCCCACCTGAACCGCTGCGTTTGCTTCCTCTTCCGTCTTTACCGTAAAAGATCCGTCCGGATTCTGCTCCAGAACAGACCCTTCGGCCAGAAGCCCCTTTTCCACGTGTTCAAACTTTCCGGAAAGGATCTTGCCCTGCTCATCAAAGGTCACATCCGTTCCCACCACAGAAGAATCCAGAGGATTTCCCTCATGGTTATTTGCCCCCGTGTGCGTTGTAATCTCCCGGTCAATCTCCGTCGCCTTAGTATTCTCCACGGTATTGTTAACTACAATAGAAGGAGATGCCTGGCTTCCCAGATTGGCGCCTGCAATCAGCCCAACCGTTCCTTCCGCCCGATCCGGCACATTATTTGCTGTAATGGTACAGTCAGAAACAGTACAGTCGGAAATCTTGTTTCCATAATGTGCGATACCGCAGATTCCGCCCAGACGGTCATCTCCGGAAATGTTTATTCCGGAAACATGGCAGTTTGTGATCGTCTGTCCGCCTTCTCCGCGAAATCCCCAGATCCCACCGATATAAGATCCATTATTGCCTTTTATATAAGAACCGGGATTTCCGGAAACCGTACAGTTCTCAACTTTATTTATATAACCGTTGCCGCCAATCACGCCGGCATACCAGTAAGCATCTATTTTAATATCGCCTTTTACCGTGCAGTTAGAGATTTCTTTCCCAGTATATCCATTTCCTACAATGGCACCAACGTACAGGGAGCCCATCAGCGTGACGTTCTCCACCGTCACATTCGTTATCACAGCCGAATTTTGGATCATGCCAAAGAGACCATAATAATGATTCTTGGGCGAATTCCCTGTCGCTCTTACCTTATAGAGATTCTGAATCGTATATCCGGCTCCGTCATACGTTCCCGTAAACGGTTTTCCTTCCTGTCCGATCGGCGTCCACTGGTTGGTTCCGGATCCCTGCAAATCAATATCTGCGGTCTGCTTATAATATGCAGACGCATACCCGGTTTCCCCGGCATTTACTTTCGTTGCCACCAGCTTCAGTTCTTCCGCCGTACCGATCTGATACGGATCTTCTGCTGTGCCTTTCCCCTTGAATTCAGAAACTTCTGCAGCCTGAGACTCTTCCTGAGCTGTGATCTCCTCCTTCGCAGGATTTTCTTCCTGCAAAGCACTTAAATCACTCTGCTCTTCTGTGCCGGTTTCTGTCCCGTCAGGCTGATCTGCATCCTCTTTCTCTGTATCCTGTACTTCCTTCTCTTCCGCAGTCTGGCCGCTCTCCTGATCCTGCTTCTCTTCCCCAGCATCCGCTGCGTTCTCCTGCACCTGTCCCGTCTCTTCTGCCGAAACCGGAAGACTGCCCGGAACCGTCATGGTCAGCGCCAGTGTCACTGCAAGCCCTTTCTTCAGAAGTCCCTTTCTTTTCATTTCTCCTCCT
>URYM01000149.1 GCA_900552095.1 uncultured Blautia sp.
GATCTAGTACGGTCTCGTGGGCTCGGAGATGTGTATAAGAGACAGGTACAGACAGTCACCACATGGCGGTAATTCACACTTTTAATACTGGGATGCATACGGATCACGCAGTCCAGAAAAGATTCCTTCACCCCCAGTTCCCGGATCATCCGCTCTTTCAGATCCGGAGGAAGATAACCAAAGATTTCCTGGATTTCCCGCATCATTGCCACCAGCTGTTCCTGCGTCCCTCTGTCTGCACAGCTGCTGTAGTAGTCAAAAATTTCTTCTATCATTTCCTGTCTTTCTCTCATATTTCCTCCTTACTAAGAAAAAATTCCAAGTTTCCGAAGTACCAGGACCAGTTTTGTTCCCATGGGGAATCGCCTCAGCTCTTCCTCCGAAATATGGGAAATTTTCACATAGAGGAGAAGATAAGCTACGACGGCCAGAAGAATAGCCGGAATCAGGCACAGAAGGTTACTCTTTATCACAATAGAGAGTGCATAGTAAACCATCCAGGCCAGAATCCCCATTCCCGCCGCTGCTGCCAGAGGCTCCAGATATGTCTTTTTATATTCATTTCTATAATGAAGATATTTTCTTAAAGCCAGCTGGTTAAGCACGCACATGATCACCCCGTATGCCAGGTTTGCAATCATCACCGCATAAGCCCCCAGAGATGTGAATTTGGTAAGAACAACCAGGATCGCCACATCCGCCACAAGCGAAATTGCCGCATTGCACAGCGGGATTGTCTGTTTCCCGATTCCCTGGAGCACGCCGTTTGTGATCGTGGACAGGGAATAAAACAGCACTGCGATCCCCCCGGTCACCAGCATCCAGCCTGCCATATCCGTATTGGCTCCAAATAAAAGACGCATGATCGGAAAAGCCAGAACGGAAAGCCCTACAGCCGCCGGAATGGCGATAAACATGGTCATCCGTATTCCCTGGTCAATCTGATCTTTTGCTTCTCTGAATTTCCCCAGCGCATAATTTCCTGTTACAGCCGGGATCATGGCTGTCGAAGATGAGTTGGCCAGGGCAATCGGTACATTGATCAGAACCAGATACATATTATTGAACTGACTGTACATTTTTGCCACTTCTTTTCCATCAAAGCCTTTTCCGATCATAATCGGAGCAAAAACAGTCTGGTTAATATAAGCGCTCACATTATAGAGACAGGTGCTGAAGATCACCGGCGTCAGCATAAACAGAATCGTCTTTGCCACATCTCCCCAGCTTTCTTCCACACCGGAGCGGTCCCTCGCGATCTTCCGCTGAATATAACTTCTGTTGACAGCAAACACCAGAATCATAAAAAGGATGCCAACCACAACACCTGCGCCGGGACCCATCGTACTTCCTGCCGCACCGTACATTGCATGGGTATTGTCATCCGTGGCAAACATCCGGATAAACACAGCGCCCATGGAAATGGCGATCACTGCATTTACCAGGGATTCCAGAATCTGAGAAATGGAGGTGGGCAGCATATTGTTATGCGCCTGAAAATACCCCCGCAGAACCCCCAGGATTCCCGCCAGCAAAATGGTAGGAGCCAGCACCCGCAGTGCCAGCACTGCATCCTCTCCGCCTTTGGGAAGCAGCTGCTCCGCAAATACAAAAGCCACCAGGGAAGCCAGGCCTCCCACCAGGAAAACATATGCCAGGCTTCCCTTAAAAACCTTCTGTGCATTCCGATACTGTTTCTTTGCCAGCCGCTCCGACATAAGTTTTGACACCGCCACCGGTATACTGTAACCGGAAATCAGCAGCAAAATAAAGTATACATTATAGGCATAACCATAATAAGCATACCCCAGTTCTCCGATATTTGCCTTCATCACCGGCCGGTACAACAGTCCGATCACCCGCACCAGAAGACCTGCGATCATGAGAAAAGAGGCCTGCTTTACAAATGAATTTTTCTTACTCATGCTTCCCATCCTTATACGTTTTCAATCTGCCAGTCTATTGGGGTCAGGCCGTTTTGTTCCAGAAATGCGTTGGCCTGGCTGAACGGACGGCTCCCGAAAAATCCACGGTAAGCCGAAAGCGGACTGGGATGGGGTGCCTCCAGGATCAGATGTTTCGGATTATGAAGCATGCTCTTCTTGGCCTGAGCCGGTTTTCCCCAGAGGATAAAGACGATCGGACGATCCTGTTCCGCCAGAACCCGGATTGCCGCATCGGTAAACTCTTCCCAGCCAATTCCCCGATGGGAATTCGCCTGATGCGCCCGCACCGTCAAAACTGTATTCAGCATCAGCACCCCCTGTCTGGCCCATTTCTCCAGATAACCGTTGTTGGGAATGTAGCAGCCCAGATCGTCCTCCAGTTCCTTATAAATGTTCACCAGCGAAGGAGGAATCTCCACATCCGGCTTTACAGAAAAACAAAGTCCGTGCGCCTGCCCTTCCCCGTGATAAGGATCCTGTCCCAGAATTACTGCTTTCACCTGGGACAGCGGGGTAAAATGAAACGCATTAAAAATATCATCTCCCGCTGGGAAAATCCTGTGTGTGCGGTATTCTTCCCCCACACGTGCAAACAATTCTTTATAATAAGGCTTATGAAATTCCGGCGCCAGCGCCTTCGCCCACTCTCCTGAAATCGGCGGCATTGCCACTCCTCCTTTTTACAGGCGTACAGATACGCCCTTCTTTTTCAAATATTCCTTCACTTCCCGGATCTCAAGTTCCTTGTAGTGAAACAGAGAGGCTGCCAGCGCACCCTCCGCGTGTCCCTCCTGAAACGCTTCCAAAAAATGTTCCAGTTTCCCCGCTCCGCCGGAAGCGATCACCGGTATAGAAACTGCATCTGCCACAGCTCTTGTCAGTTCCAGATCATAACCGTTCTTTGTCCCGTCCCCGTCCATACTGGTCAAAAGTATCTCACCGGCTCCCAACTTTTCCGCCCGTACCGCCCATTCCACTGCATCCAGCCCGGTATTTATCCTTCCTCCGTTTCTGTAAACCTCCCATCCGCTTCCATCCGCTCTGCGTCTGGCGTCAACAGCAACCACCACACACTGGCTCCCAAACTGATAAGCAGCCCGGGAGATCAGTTCGGGATCTGCAAGGGCAGAAGAATTCACAGAAATCTTGTCAGCCCCCTCCCGGAGCAAGCGCTTAAAATCTTCCACTGTGCGGATTCCCCCGCCTACCGTAAAAGGGATAAAAACATTTTCTGCCACCCGGCGCACCATATCTGTCACTGTAGCCCGGTTATCCGAGGAGGCTGTAATATCGAGAAACACCAGCTCATCTGCTCCGGCTTTATCGTAAGCTTTCGCAATTTCCACCGGATCTCCGGCATCCTTCAGGTTTACAAAGTTAACCCCTTTCACCACACGTCCACCATGTACATCCAGACAGGGAATAATCCTTTTTGTAAACATATCAGCTTCCCTCCTTTTTCAGCCGGGCAAAATTTTGCAGAATCTTAAGCCCCGTTTCGGAACTTTTCTCCGGATGGAACTGGCAGGCAAACACATTGCCCTGCTCCACCGAAGCATGGATCTTCACACCGTAATCTGCTGCCGCAGTCACAATCTCTTCCTGCTCCGCCCTCAGATAATAGGAATGAACAAAATAAACGCAGGACTCCTCCCGGATTCCCTCGAAAAGGCGCCCCGGCCGGGGAAACGCCAGGGTGTTCCATCCCATATGAGGAATTTTCAGCCCTTCAGAAGAAGGAAAACGCAGAATTTCTCCCTTTAAAATGCCAAGTCCGTCCACTCCCGGACTTTCCTCACTGCGCTCAAAGAGGAGCTGCAGCCCCAGACAGATGCCGAGAAAGGGCGTCCCCTGCTCCGTAATCCTGCGGATTACAGGTACCAGGCCATACCGGTTCAGATTCTCCATGGCATGGCCAAAACTTCCCACCCCGGGCAGAATCACTTTATCTGCTTTCAGAAGTACCTGCGGATCTCTCGTCAGAACTACTTTCTGCCCCAGATGCCGAAGGGCCTTCTCCACACTTCTGATATTTCCCGCATCATAATCAATCAGCCCGATCATAGTCCGCCCTCGCTTTTCTCTGTTTTTATTTTTTTAGTTTATCACAGTTTTTGTCGAAATACAACAAGAGAGGGCTCCACAGAACAGGAACCTGTTTCTGCAGTGCCCTCCGTCATCATTCTTCCCACAGCTCTTCGCTGATCTCTCCTTTTTTGTCCCGGAGCATGAGTTCCTGAACCGCCTGGCGTGCCGGAAGTCCTTCAAACAGAACCCGGTTGACCACCTCAACGATCGGCATTTCTACCTGATACTTTTCAGAAAGCTTCAGAGCAGCCTTGGCGGAATAAACACCTTCCACTACCATCTGCACTTCTTCCATGGCTTCCTCCATAGTCTTTCCCTGTCCCATCAGATAACCAGCCTTCCGATTCCGACTGTGCACGCTGGCACAGGTGACGATCAAATCTCCGATTCCCGACAGCCCGGAAAGAGTCTCCGGCTGCGCTCCCATCACCAGGCCCAGCCTGGAAATCTCCGCAATCCCTCTGGTAATCAGAGCCGCTTTGGTATTATCTCCATATCCCAGTCCGTCCGCCGTGCCAGCAGCCAGAGCGATCACATTTTTCAATGCCCCGCCCAGCTCTACCCCCAGCATATCAGGACTTGTATATACCCGAAAGACCGGACTCATAAAGACGCTCTGTACCAGCTGAGCCACCTCTTTTTTCCGGGCGGCCACTACACACGTTGTAGGCAGTCCTTTTCCCACTTCCTCCGCATGACTGGGGCCGGAAAGCACCGCCGTCTGTACGCCGGGAATCTCCTCCTCAATAATATCCGTCATGGTCATGAGCGTCTCTTCCTCGATGCCCTTCGCCACATCTACCACTATCTGATCCTTCCTGACAAATTCTTTCATTCGCCGGGAAGTCTCCCGGATATAGGGGGAAGCCACCGCCAGTACCAGCAGATCCTTTTCTCTAACTGCCTTTTCCAGATCAGCAGTGATCTCCATCTCTTCCGGAAGCTTTACCCCGGGAAGACGGGGATTCTCTCTCGTCTTCTTCAGGTGCTCCGCTTTTTCCGGATGGGGGGACCACATGCACACCTGATGGCCCTGTCTCTTATACACATCTGACGCTGCCGACGATCTTACGCG
>URYM01000150.1 GCA_900552095.1 uncultured Blautia sp.
ATGTGTATAAGAGACAGGGAAAATGTCATGGCTGACGCCGGAATTATGCCCATGACCGGCGTAGCTCTGGAAGGTGTGATCGGAAGCGATAAGGTAGAAAAAGTCCAGACCAGCAAACGGGCAATGAAAGCCGACGCCCTGATCATGGCCATCGGCATCCGCCCCAACACCGCTTTTCTTGAAGGAAGCGGTATTGAAATGTTCAAGGGTACAATCCTTACAGACAAGTATCTTAAAACCAACCTGCCGGATATCTATGCCGCAGGCGACTGTGCCATGGTAACCAACCGGGAAACCGGGAAACCGGCCTGGTCCCCCATGGGATCTACCGCCAACATCGCCGGCCGTCTTCTGGCCAGAAACATCGCCGGATCCCAGACCGAATATCCCGGTGTGCTGGGAACAGGCGTGGCAAAACTGCCCGGTGATATCTGTGCCGGCCGTACCGGCCTTACTGAGACAGCTGCCGCAGCCGAGGGCTATCAGACGGAAACCGTAATCAGCGTGGTAGATGACAAAGCTCACTACTATCCGGGCGCAGGCTCTTTTATTATTAAAATGGTAGCTGACAAAGAGACCCACAAGCTTCTGGGCGTTCAGGTTCTCGGGAACGGCGCCGTGGATAAGATTACCGATATTGCCGTGACGGCCATCTCTCTGGGGGCAACGGCAGAACAACTGGCTTCTATGGACTTTGCTTATGCACCGCCTTTCTCTACAGCAATCCATCCTTTTGCTCATACGGTAAATATTCTTCTGAATAAATTAAACGGCGGACTTGATTCTTTCACCCCCGTGGAATACGAAGCTGGGGCCGCAGAAGGATACCGCATTGTAGACTGTGCAATCCAGCCTTCTCTCCCGGCTTATCCTTATCTGGATCTTACAAAGATTGACGGAGAAGTTCCCGGTTTTGGCAGAGAAGAAAAACTGCTTTTAGTCTGCGCCAAAGGAAAACGGGCCTACATGGTTCAGAACCGCCTGAAATACTACGGCTACACCAACACAAAAGTACTGGAAGGCGGAACTACTTTCAATACCCAGCTCACCGAAGAAGATTAAATTTATTTTCACAAAGGAGGACGTTTATGTCAGCATTAACAGTAAGTGCAGAAGATGAAAAAAGAGTAAAAGCCCTTGGTTTTCTGAACAACAAGGGAACCGACAACTTTTCCGGACGTATCATCACCGTCAACGGAAAGATTACTGCCGCCCAGCACAAATGCATCGCTGAGGCCGCTGAAAAATTCGGAAACGGCGTGGTTACCTTCACCACCCGTCTGACCATCGAGGTTCAGGGAATCCCCTATGATAAGATTGAAGATTTCCGGACCTACATTGCAAAAGAAGGTCTGCAGACCGGCGGAACCGGTTCTTTGGTCCGTCCTGTAGTAGCCTGTAAGGGAACGACCTGCCAGTACGGTCTTCTGGATTCCTTTGCAATTTCCGAAGAGATCCATCACAGATTCTATGAAGGATACCGCACCGTCAAGCTGCCCCACAAATTTAAAATTGCCGTCGGCGGCTGCCCTAACAACTGTGTAAAACCGGATCTGAACGATATCGGAATTATTGGTCAGCTGATCCCCAATCTGGATGAAGACGAATGTAACGGATGCAAAAAATGCGGCGTAGAAAAAGTCTGTCCCATGCATGCGGCAAAAATGGTAGACGGTATTCTGGAAATTGACCGTGAAATCTGCAACAACTGCGGACGCTGTATCGGTCACTGCCACTTTGACGCCCTGGATGAAGGAACACCCGGATATAAGATCTATATCGGTGGAAGATGGGGAAAGAAAATTGCCCAGGGACGTCCCTTAAGCAAGATCTTCACCGACAAAGAAGAGGCTTTAAATGTAATTGAAAAGGCCATTCTTCTCTTCCGTGAACAGGGACAGACCGGCGAGCGTTTTGCCAGAACCATCGAGCGTCTCGGTTTTGAAAATGTGGAAGCTCAGCTTCTTGCCGATGACCTGCTGGATCGCAAACAGGAGATTCTGGATGCCCAGCTGCATCTGGTAGGCGGCGCAACCTGCTAAAAATAACGGGGGAAACTTATTTTTTATGAATCATGCATCATCAAAAAAGTACGGAGCGATTGCTCTTTGCCTTATTATAGGTCTTCTGGCCACCTGGTCTACTTCCCTGCAGGGTTCTCTGCTGGGAAGAACCGTGATCGGCGGCCCTATGGTTGCCCTTCTGGTCTCCATGATCATCTGCAACCTGATCCCGTCCCTGAATAAAGATTTCAAAGCCGGTACGACCTTCGCCAGCAAGAAATTCTTAAACTGGGGCATCATCCTCACCGGAGCTACCTTAAGTTTCGCAGACATTATGGGAACCGGCGTGAAAGCACTTCCGCTGATTCTGTTTAATATCCTGCTTTCCTTTACCGTAGCTCTCCTGGTAGGCAAAAAACTGGGCGTAACCCGGAACACTTCTGTTCTGGTAGGCGGCGGCACCTGCATCTGCGGGGGAACCGCCATCGCTACACTCTCCCGGATCATCAAAGCTCTGGAAGAGGAAATTGCCTTTGCCATGGCTGCCATCTTTCTTTTTGATACCCTGGCTGCCTTCACTTATCCCTATCTGGCAGGCGCGCTGAATCTGACCGAGAACCAGTTCGCCTTTCTGGGAGGAACTGCTATCAATGATACCTCCTCCGTAGCCGGAGCTCAGGCCACCTATGTGGGATTAAACGGTCTGGGGGACTGGAACGGCGCGCTGAATGTAAAGCTGGTCCGCACAACCATGCTGATTTTTGTAGCCCTTGTCTGGACTATCATTATGGCAAAAAAAGCAAAAAATGAAGCTGCTCAGCAGGATTCTCTCTTTACTGTCGTAAAGAAAACTTTTCCCATGTTTATCCTGGGCTTCGTTATCATGGCCGGCTTAAATACCTTCGGTGTATTCGATTTCATGATCGGAAGCGCTACTGCCAGCAGCTGGATGGGAAAACTCTCCAAGTTTCTGTTTGCCTCCGCTCTGGCCGGAGTGGGATTCAAGATCAAATTCAAGGATGTCTTTTCCAAAGGTGCGAAACCGATCGCTCTGGGCGGAATTACCTGGCTGTGCGTAGCCGCATCCTCACTGATCTTCATCCATCTTTTTGCCGGCTACGTCGGCTGACCCAAAACCATTAAAAACAATTCTGTTTTTCTGAAATATCTGCAGATTCCGGATCATAGCTCCGTTCTGCAGATATTTCTGTCTTTACAGAAAAGTTCAAATCATTTACTATGGAAGAAGAAAGATTTAAAGGAGCATTCCCATGACAATCCGACATTTAAAAATATTTGTCCAGGTGGCCGACACGGGAACCATGAGTGCCGCCGCTAAAAATCTGTATATGACCCAGCCCTCCGTCAGCCAGGCGGTACGGGAACTGGAAGAACATTATCACGTTCTTCTCTTTGAACGTTTTGCCAAAAAACTGTATATTACCGAGGCCGGCCGCCAGCTCTACCGCTATGCTCGCCTTGTCATCACCCAGTTTGATCTTCTGGAAGAACAGATGTCCTCCGACCATCGCCGCTCCCGTTTTCGTGTAGGCGCTACCATTTCTGTAGGCGGAAGCATTCTCTCCCCTGTCATCCGGGATTTCCGCCAGATTTTTCCAGATGTGGATCTGTACAGCTATATTGGAAATACCAGGGAAGTAGAAGAACGGCTTCTGAATACGGATCTGGACGTGGGAATCGTGGAAGGCTTCCTGAAAAATCCGGATCTGATCACCATCCCTCTCCTGGAAGATCCGCTTGTTCTAGCCTGCAGCCGCAGCCATCCTCTGGCATCAAAAAAGATCCTCCACATAGAGGATCTGAAAGATCAGGAATTTGTCATCCGGGAGAGCGGAAGCGGTACCCGGGAACTTCTGGAGCGCTTCCTTTTAAGTCATAATATCCAGGTTCATATTACCTTTGAGGCCCACACGCCGGATGCGATCAAAAATGCCGTCCGCTATAATAACTGCCTGACTCTGATCTCCAGCCGGCTTATCGAACAGGAGCTGCGCACAGGGGAGTTCTGTGCCTTCTCCAGCGACGCCGCTGAATGGAACCGTTCCTTCCGGGTCGCCTACCACAAATATAAAGAAGCGGGGACTTATATTCCCGCGCTGGAAAAAATCATTTTCTCCTACCGGGAAAAAAGTCCCCTCTGTGATCTGATTGAGGGAAAACTGGAAACCTGAAATCAGGTCTCTAGTCTTCTCTTTTTTCTACTACTTCACCAGGCCGTTTAAAAATACTGTGAGCCGGAACTACCCCTCTTACGCAGGACAGCGGGTAGATATTGGTCCACGGACCAACTACCGTTCCCGGATTCAGGACAGAATTACAGCCCACCTCCACGCCGTCTCCCAGCATAGCTCCAAACTTCTTAAGCCCTGTTTCAATCCAGGCACTGGCGCCCTTTACGATCACCAGCTTTTTGTCAGACTTCACATTGGAAGTAATAGAGCCGGCACCCATATGCGCCTTATAGCCCAGAATCGAATCTCCTACGTAATTGTAATGGGGAACCTGTACCTTATTAAAAAGAATCACATTTTTCAGCTCTGTGGAATTTCCCACGACAGCACCCTCACCCACAATAGCATTTCCGCGGATAAAAGCGCACTGGCGCACCTCCGCCCCTTTTCCGATGATAGCCGGACCGTTGATGGAAGCAGTAGGCGCCACCCTGGCATCTCTGGCAATCCACACATTTTCCCCTCTCTTCTCATACTCTTCTTCTGAAAGGGTTTTCCCCAGCTCCAGAATAAATTCTCCAATCAGAGGAAGCACTTCCCAGGGATATGTTTTTCCCTGAAAAATATCTTTTGCAATCGTCTCATCCAGCGTATACAGTTCTGCAATTGTAATCGTATCCATATCACTTCGCTCCTTTTTTATAAAAGAGGGCCGCCTGATCATAACAGCTTCGCAAGGCTGTCTGATTTCTCAGATTCAGTACCTGATCTGTCCGTACCCGTATAAAATGTTCCAGTTTATCCATATATTCCTGAGGCGTAATCGTTCCATCTGCCACATAGGTAAGCCCTTTTTCCCAGCTGGCGGTAAGTTCCGGATTCAAAAGCGACCGAATAGAATGATTTACCAC
>URYM01000151.1 GCA_900552095.1 uncultured Blautia sp.
TAGCGGGGTAGTTGAATCGCTATCAACATATGCAACCTGCCGCAGGTACGGACGAAGGCGGGAAATGATAACATCGCCAGACTTTAGTATTTTTTTGTTGCTGTTGAGCTGTCCGGGATTCTGGGGAATTCTCAGGTACCCGCCCATTGCATCAGAGGTATTAATTTGATACCAGGCAGAAGAATCCTTTTTCGAGGCAGCAATATCATTTTCCAGCGCAATTATTTCAGAAAGTAATATGCCATCGTTCTCGTCCGACAGACTCATGCGTCTCTTGGGATTGTATCTTTCCGGTGTTAATACAAATTGCGGACCTAATTGAGTTGTTCTTTTTATTACACATATAGCCATATTTTCACCACCTGATTCCTTCACTGCTTAGAAATGCCTTAAACTCAACCGCAATCTGATCTAAGTCATGATGGACATTTTTCCATGTTTTTGAACTATCATCTTTGAACAGAAGATTGCCTCTGCTGTCTTTTCCGGGAAGTTCGCTGATTCCGAAAAATACTTCTTCTGATGAGTTTCGTTTCCGCTCTCTTTTTTGTAAGAACAGGATACTTGTTTTTACTGCTGTATGGGGCATAAAAGCGTTTCTTGGAATACCTACAACACCAACAACCCTGCATGTCTTATAGATCCATCGGCGCAGCGCTTCGTTTTCCTTACTGCCAAAAATATTATCAGGAAGAATGATTGCCATTCGGCCGCCAGGTTTTAATAAATGAATACATCTTTCTACAAAAAGAACATCTCTTTCGATTCGTGTCTTCCCGGAGGATATCTCATAACTTTCCAAAATATCTGGCTCAATGATTTCGCCGGCAAAGGGGGGATTTGTGATAATGACATCAAATAAATCCTTTTTCTTCTCAATACGTAAGATATCTTCTATTGTGGCAGAGATCTTACTAAGGCCCTTTTCAAATAACGATGCCCGCACATTGTTTTTTAAGAGACTGTTAACTTTGTGAATATGAGCGCCCTTTACTCCGCCAACATACATCAGTAGACGCGCAACCCGTGCTGCGGTGTTATCAAAATCAAATCCCCATAAATCAGCTCCGTTTATTCTGCCATGCAGATAAGTATGATACAAAAATGCGCCTGATCCGGCAGCGGGATCTAAAATGCTCTCATTGTATTTGGGATTCAGTATGTTTACACAAAAATCTACAAGATATCGAGGAGTAAAAAATTGTCCTTTGGCTCCTTTTTTCTCTCGCGAAATGATATATTCAAAGATTCCATCTATTCCTTCATACCCCTCTTCGATAAACGAAAATGATTTAATAATATTGAGACAGACAAAAAACTGTTCCTCTGAGATATTGAGCTTTTTTTCTATCAGTATGCCGGGCCATTTATCATCAATTAAGGTCAGTAAATTGTTGGCATCATCCAACAGGCATATCTTGTTTTCCTTATGTAAATCTTCCCATAGTTTGATAAGTACGATCTTAAATATTTCTTCAAACTCATTTTCACCGGAGTTTGCTAACATGACTTCTTCCAGCCGACGATATGCAGCGTCAAATGTTTCAATGTTTGTAGCTTTTCTCTTGGCCATTGTTGCCTCCCCTTTCTGTGGTATTGTAGCATATTATTCCAGAGAAGTAAAGACTGTGGTCTTGAGATAAGTATACATTCCAATTTGGAATATTCTATTTTGGAATATATAATATGAAAAAGGAGGTTCGTATGAAAAGCATATATTCTGACGATTACATCAACATTATCTCTGTTTTACGTGCTATCCGAATAAATAAGAATATTACTCAGGCAGAAATGGCGAAACTGCTGAACACAACGCAGTCATTTGTTTCTAAGGTTGAGAATAGAGAACGTCGATTGGATGTGATCGAATTGTTATCGTGGATTGATGCGCTGGACGTATCTGTTTCTGATGTTTTGCCCGAAAAATATATGAGCAGGAGGAAGTAACGAATGGCTTTTATGACGAAAGAAGAATACGAAGCATACGTGAAAGAGCATACCCATAGTGTTGTGAGCGGCGAAGAGATTGCCTATATAAGGACAGCACTGCGTCCGCTTATTGGGGCACAGTTTAATATATTATCCATACCCAAAGAGATTTTACTGGCGTTTGAGCCGTCTCAGATTGGAACAATAGTGGGTTCGTTAATGGATGCATGTATTCCTCAACTTTCTAAAATCACAGAGTCAGATACCTTCGATTCTGTGGGTTTACGAAAAAATGATGGTATTCTTGGTGATCGGGAAGGATATCCTGACTATTTACATACGTCAGGAAAAAGACTCGAGCTAAAGCTCTTGTTTGTGGATAATCCAAATATCGAAATGAAGAAGCCGCCTACCCCCAGAGAACCGTCGGCCAGATTAACCCAGAAAGTTACCTTCAAAAACGTCCAGGCAGATAAGGATTTATTACTGGTTATTGCTTATGCACTGATGGAGAACAAGACAAAGCCTGGTTTCTTTTCTCCTGCAATTATCGATTTTGAAATTTTTCCTGTCTATGACTGTATTTTAGCCCGGGACCGCCGTATGTACAATTCTAATGGCGGGTGGTTTGGTCTGTTTGAGACGCCGGTAATTCTTAGTAATTTAGGTAAGAAAAAAATGGCTGCAGATCAGGCGATTGACTATTCGTCATACGGACGGAAAGAAAACGAAGGAAAAGATCTGAATGAAGATACAAACTTCGGTAAATTAAAGAGAATACCATATGCTCCGCTCCAGCAGTATATTAAGCCCGATAATTTTCTCTCTTTCTTTGAAGAAAAGTAAAGAAACACCGGATCATTGCGGTTCAAAAGAGGGAATCAGATACAGGTCTTGTCTTTCCTGGCATACCTGAGTATAATAACGGATAAACGTATCATTTTTTGAAAAATGCTTTAAAAGAAAAGAACAGGAGGTTCGCCATGCGATTAACAGATATTCTGATGGAGGAGGGGCGTCCCTATTACAATGCCATCCGCAGTCTTTATGAGGAGGCTTTTCCGGAGGAGGAGAAGAAACCCTTTGAGCGGATGGAGGAACTGGCTTATCAGGGAAAGATGGAGCTGCTGGCGCTGTGTAAAGAGGAGGAACTTCTGGGACTGGTGTTTTATCTGATCACAGAGAAAACGGCGCTTCTGGATTATTTTGCTATTTTGCCGGAGAAGAGAAGTATGGGTTACGGCGGGAAAGCTGTGGCAGCTGTGCTGGAACGCTTTTCGGACAGAAAGCTGATCTTTGAGATTGAGAAGCAGGATCCGTTGGCGGAAAATGCCGGAGACAGGAAACGGCGCAAGGCTTTTTATCTGAGAAACGGACTGAAAGAAACGGGGCTTTTTGCCAACGTGTATCATACAGATTTTGAACTTCTGACGCCGGATGGCGAGCTGGATTTTGACACGTATGTGACAGCGCTCCGGGAGTCGATGGGAGAGGAGACTGTTCAGATCATTCATCCCGTGCTTTTGAAAAGTCCCATGCGGCTGAAAAAGCGGGAAGTGAAGGAAAAAGCGGATTTAAGGAGGATCCTGGACAGCTGCCAGGTCGTGCGTATTGCGGTCTGGGATCAGGAGGGACCTTATCTGGTTCCGGTGAATTTCGGTTATTCCTGGGAGGAAGAGACGGGACTTCAGATTTATCTGCATTCCGCAAAACAGGGACGGAAAGCTGCGGCTTTTGCCGGTTCCCCGGAGGTTGGATTTGAGATGGACTGTGACCATCAGTTGATCCGGGGGGATTATACCTGTGATTATTCTTATGGGTATTCCAGCATTACGGGAAAAGGACGGATCACGCTGGTGGAAGAGGAAAAGGAGAAGGAAGAAGGACTGCGCCGGATTGCCTGTCAGGTAGGAGCGGAAGTAAAATTCCTTCCGGAGATGATGGAGAAAGTGAACGTTTACCGACTGGATGCCGCCTGGTTTTCCGGGAAGAACAGGCCGGTGAAGAAAGGATAGATGGAAAAAAGTTATGGAACGGGAAATTGATCTGGCTCAGATCTCTGACGGGCGAAGATATGGATTAAACGATCTGGTTAAGGCAGACTGTGCAGGCTGTCAGGGATGCTTTTCCTGTTGCTGCGGGATGGAAGATACGATCCTGCTGGATCCGTATGATATGTACCGCATGGCAGGAGGACTGCAAAAAACCTTTGATCAGCTGCTGGAAGAGCAGAAAATAGAATTAAATTTGTCCGGCGGACTGATTCTTCCCAATCTGAGAATGGAAGTGGACAGCGGCCGCTGTGTTTTCCTGAATGGGACAGGCCGCTGCAGCATACATAAAATCCGTCCGGGGATCTGCAGGATCTTTCCTCTGGGCAGAGTGTACGAAGAAGGAAAACTTTCTTATTTCCTTCAGATTTATGAGTGCAGCAAACCGGGGCGCGCAAAGATAAAGGTGAAAAAATGGATTGACACGCCGGAGCCGAAGCGATATGAAGAATATCTCCTGCGCTGGCACTATTTCGCAAAAGATCTGGGGACCCTGTTAGATGAAAAAGCAGACGAGGCACTGACCCGGCAGCTTTCTTTATATGTGCTGAAGCAGTTTTTCAGAACCCCGTTTCCGGAGGGGAGATTTTATGAAGCGTTTGAACTGAGACTTCGGCTGGCGGAGAATTTCTGCGGCAGGCTGGGGCTGAAAGGAGATCATTTATGAACCACAGAGAAATAGAAGCATTGATTACCCGGTATCCCATTTATCAGTATGCCTTTGTCTCCACAGATGACATTGAGTTTACAGATAAAGTGCGGTCAATCTGCAAGAAGGAATGTGCCCGTTATGGGAAGTCCTGGTCCTGTCCTCCGGCGGTGGGGACTCTGGATGAATGTAAAAATCGCTGCCGCAGATTTCCGGAGGCTCTGTTCTTTTCTACAATTGCGGATGTGGAAGATTATTCAGATATGGATCGTCTGCTGGAAACCCGGAGGGAACATGAGAAAATCACAGGGGAAATCGAGGAACTTCTGAAAAAGGAGGGGAACCAGTGCTATACGCTCTCTTCCGACAGTTGCGCGCTCTGCGAGAAATGTACTTACCCCTGTCTCTTATACACATCTCCGAGCCCACGAGACCGTACTAGATCTCGT
>URYM01000152.1 GCA_900552095.1 uncultured Blautia sp.
GTAAGATCGTCGGCAGCGTCAGATGTGTATAAGAGACAGATAACACGCTCTGCGCCGTTGATCACAAACGTACCGGTTGCAGTCATCAGCGGCAGATCACCCATGAAGATTTCATGCTCATTGATCTCGTCATTTTCTCTGTTGTGCAGTCTGACCTTTACTTTCAGCGGAGCTGCATAGGTAGCGTCCCGCTCCTTACACTCCTCGATGGAATATTTCACATCGTCTTCACACAACGTAAAATCTACGAATTCCAGACTCAGCTTACCGCTGTAATCAGTGATTGGGGAAATATCATCAAAGACTTCCTTCAATCCCTCGTCCAGGAACCAGTTATAGGAATCCTTCTGAACCTCAATCAGATTGGGCATTTCCAAAACTTCTTTTTGTCTCTGGTAACTCATCCGCATACTTTTTCCCGCAGCAATCGGACGTATTCTGTTTTTCTCCATAGACGTTTCACCCCTTGTGTATTTTAATTTATTATAACACATGCCGTTTCCCCTCCTAAAAAAGGGTACAAAGAAACAGGCATACCTTGCCATAATAGTGCATTTTTTACTGTACCATACAAGCCTTTATATGTCAATCGTTTTTTTGCAATTTCTTCCGTTTTTCTTTTTCTCCCTGTTGAAATCCCTCTTTCTTCCATATATAATAAAAGGTAGAAACAAAAGAAAGGGGTTATTGTATGGAATGGAAAATTAAATGTATCTCTGCTCTTACGGCTCACCATGTTTTTCTTACCCCTCAGCATTTCAACCGTTTTGAGCAGATTTATACTGCGCTTGAAGGAAATATCCATTTTACCAGGGAACTCTGCAAATGTGCCTTTCTGGCAGCCTGGGATCACGAACTGGCTTCTAAATTTCAGTCATCCGTTTTCCCGCTGCTCAGAAATCGTCAGCCCAATCTGCAGGAGCTGATAACCACTGCAAAAGAAGACCTGGCAAGTCAGGATCCGAACATGAAGATCATCTATCAGATGGTAATTGATTTTCTGGAACATCCCGGAGAGACACCTGCTGAGCACTGTATGCTCTCCCTGTCTCCCAACTGGCTGCCCATCGCCGACAGCGCGCTGGAAGCAAGCCATATCATTGACCGGCTGTAACGGTTCAAACTGTGTACAAAAATCTGCAGCACTGTCTCGCTCAGAATGAGTTCAGACAGTGCTGCAGATTTTTCTTTTTATTCCAGATCCTCTCCATTGGAAGCGATCACTTTTTTATACCAGTCAAAGGATTTCTTTTTATAGCGTTTCAGAGTTCCCTTTCCTTCATCATCCTGATCCACATAGATAAAACCATACCGCTTGCTCATCTCAGAGGTAGACGCGCTGATGCAGTCAATACATCCCCAGTACGTATAGCCCAGCACCTCCACGCCGTCTTCAATGGCTTTTTCCATTTCCCGGATATGCTCCCGGATGTAAGAAATGCGGTAATCATCGCAGACCGTCTCTTCTTCCAGCTGATCCAGGGTCCCCATTCCATTTTCCGCCACGAAGAGCGGCAGTCTGTAGCGGTCATACAGCTGATTCAGTGAAAACCGAAGCCCCACCGGATCAATCTGCCAGCCCCAGGGGGTCTGTTTCAGATACGGATTTTTCTCGCCGACCAGAAGATTGGCGGAAACCTTTTCCTTCTTCGCCCCTTCTTCGCTCACCACCAGAGAAGCATAATAACTAAAAGAGACAAAATCAACTGTATTTTCTTTCAGAAGCGCGGCATCTTCCGCTTTCATTTCCGGTTCCAGCCCTTTCTTCTTCCATTTGTTCCTTATCCCGTAGGGATATTCTCCGAAAACCTGTACATCCGTATAAAATCCGTCCTCTGCCGTCTCCTTCAGCCACTGCATACAGTCTTCCGGCTTGCAGGTAGCCGGATATTTCAGATTCTTTGTTGTCATACATCCAATCTGCAGACCGGGATATTTTTCATGAGCCAGCTTTGTTACAGCCGCCGAAGCTACAAACTGATGATGCAGAGCCTGATAGCAGGCTTTCTCCATATTTTCCGTTTTCTCCCGGATGATCCCTGCACCAGTCAGAGGAATGTGCACGGTTGCATCAATCTCATTAAAAGTAATCCAATATTTCACCTCTCCATGAAAGGCCTCAAACACCGTTTCCGCAAAACGGACAAAATATGCAATCAGCCTTCTATCTGTCCATCCATTATACTTCAGACACAGATGCAGGGGCATTTCAAAATGGGAAAGGGTAACGATCGGTTCGATCCCATTTTTCTTAAGCTCGCAGATCATGGAACGATAAAACGCAAGCCCTTCCTCATTGGGTCTTTCTTCATCCCCGTCGGGAAAAATCCGGGACCAGGAAATAGAAAACCGGAGCGCTTTAAATCCCATCTCCCGAAAAAGAGCAATATCCTCTCTGTATCGATGATAAAAATCTATCCCTCTCCGTTTCGGATATTTCAGATCCTCCGGATCCGCGGCAGCCTGCAGGATCTGATCATAAGTCCGGTCAAAAACTCCGCCCTTTTTCCGGTCTCCCCGGGGAAAAACATCAGCTGTGGAGAGCCCTTTTCCGCCTTCTCTTGCACCACCCTCCACCTGATTGGCCGCAAAAGCGCCGCCCCACAAAAATCCTTCCGGAAAACTCATCTTTTCACCTCATCCTCCCATCTCTTCTACTTCTTTAAATTTTACCAAATGAGTCACTGCCATGGCTACAGCCACAGATGCCACAATTCCAATCACATAAAAAGCAAACTTATCGCCCAAAAACATGGCAAATCCCGCTCCCGGCACCGGTCCCAAGCCGGCGCCGTACACTTTGAACAGCGCCATAATTGCACCGCCCACAGCTCCGCCGGCTGCCGCACCAATGAAAGGCCGTTTCAGAATCCCCAGCACTCCGTAAAGAGCCGGCTCAGTCGTTCCGATCAGGGCAGTCACACCGGCTGAGAGGGAAAGACCTCTGAATTCTTTGTTTTTAGAATCAATCGCCACCATCAGAGCCGCACCTGCCACCGCTGCATTGGCCGCCGCACACAATGCCAAAAGCGGATCATAGCCGTACGCTGCAAGACTCTGCAGTTCCACCGGAACTACCGCGTGGTGAAGTCCAGTAAATACCAGGAAGGGATAAACCGCCCCGAAGACTGCTCCTCCGAACGCTCCTGTGGCGTTATAAAGACTGATGATCACATTCCCCAGATGATTGGAAAGCGTATTGATCAGCGGTCCCACTACGATCAGCATGACCGGCGCCGTGACCAGAATGCAGATCAGAGGAACTACAAGGCCGGCAAAACTTTTAGGAATAAATCTTTTGCACACCTTTTCCACCAGGGACAGCAGAAATACACCGATGATAATCGGAAATACAGTAGCGGAGTAATCCACCACCGGAACGGCAAGTCCAAGAAAGCTTCCCGCTTCCGTCATTCCCATGTAAGTGGGATGGATCAGGACTCCGGCCAGCACTGCCGCTACCATGGGCCTGCAGCCGAATACCTGCGCGGAAGAATAGGCCAGAAAGACGGGCAGGAAATAAAAGGCCGCATCCCCGATCATCATCAGGATATTGTACGTTCCGCCGGACGGATCCAGCACACCTCCAAAATTCAAAGCAAGCAGCAAAGCCTTAATAAGGCCGCCGGCCGCGATAGCCGGAAATACCGGAATAAAAATTCTGGCAATTCCGTTCAAAATCCGATTCACAAAATTTTCCTTCTCTTCTTTTCCCTCTGCCTGTTTTTTTTCTTCCGGACAGGCCTTCTTCCGAAACACTTCATAGAGATCATCCACATCTCTTCCTATGATCACCTGGATCTGGCCGTTATTTATCACACAGCCTTTTACTCCTTCAACCTGCTTCAGGCTTTCCAAATCACACGTTTCATGATCTTTCACATCCAGACGCAGCCGCGTGAAACAGTGTGAAACCTTTCTTATATTTTCTGCTCCTCCGATCTGTGCCAGAATTTCTTCTGTCATCTTCGAGAAATCTCTCTTCGCGTTACTCATGTCCTTTCCCTCCTGCTCTTCTCCTTCTGTCTCTCTTCCAGGTTTAAAAACTGCCAGCTCATATCCGTCTCATCCGGAAATACCTCCCAGGTATCTTCCCGGGGCGGTTCCGGAACCGGCTGCCGGATTTCCGCCTTTCGGTAAGCATATTTTCCGAACATTTCCCGGTCCTGCTCTTCTGTAAGAGGCGGCCTGGTGTTGGTCAGAAGCATGCTGTCCACCCAGCCCTTGTGATACTCATTTTTTGTCAGACGCAGCCAGTCCCCCGACAGTTTCTTCCACTCGCCGTCCTCAACTACATTTACCCCAGGCACACTTCCGATCGAGACGACCGCCTCAGGCATTTCTCTGTGTTTTGACAGCCCTTCCACTCCCAGCGACTTCCAGCAGGAGCGGCATTTTGTATTTTCTCTATTTACCACCAGCACCGGCGTAGTCAGCGGATGAACCAGCGTGTTTCCTTCCAGAGAATCTACCACTGCTTTCCTCCGAAAGGCCATCTCCGCCTCCGCATCTACTGCCGGATGCTTTAGCGCCATATATTCATGCCTTTTTTCCCCGATCCGCTGGTCATCCCAGTACACAGCCAGAGCCCCCCGCATATTCGATACCTGCCAGCAGGAGAGAAGGCGAAACACCGTCTGTTCCATTTCAGTAAACTCTTTTTCCGTCAGAAGATCCAGATCCTCCAGTCTCAATTTTTCCATTTCTCCGCCCCTTCTACCAGTTTTTGTTCACATCCAGCTCCCAGTTTCTGTCTTTTTCTCCATATGATTGATACGGTTTTGGGGGACAGGGGATCCCTCTCCGGACAGCCAGGGGGGAATAGGGATTGTGATAAGTCGTGGTGTCCGCCATCGGATGAAGCGGCGTATTTAACCGGTGAATCATACTCGTATCCTCCACCCATCCTTTTTTGTAATCACATTTTAAATAGCGGAAATAATGAAGTTTCCATATTTTCCAGGTATCGCCTTCCGGTATAAATGTGACAGCCAGCTCCCCCCAGACCCAGACAGCCAGAGGATCCTCATTTTCCCGGGGCCTGTCTCTTATACACATCTGACGCTGCCGACG
>URYM01000153.1 GCA_900552095.1 uncultured Blautia sp.
CGCGTAAGATCGTCGGCAGCGTCAGATGTGTATAAGAGACAGATTTTAAATACGGCAAGTAATATTATTTTCTATTTTATGCCGATTTTCCTGGCTTACACAGCGGCAAAGGCATTGAAATGCAGTCCTGTCATTGCTATGGTGCTGGGCGGATTCCTCTGTCATCCCACCATTGATGCGCTGATCCAGGACGTGGGAAGCAAGTCTACGATCTTTGGACTGCCGGTTGTGAAGCAGGCGTTTACCATCGGTGAATCGACGAAGGTGTTCAGTTATACAGAGTCGGTAATTCCGATCATTCTTCTGGTTATCGTTCTGGCCTTCCTGGAACGGGGGCTGAAAAAGATTATTCCTGAGATTCTGCAGATTATCCTGGTTCCGGGAATCTCTCTGATCGTGATGATCCCCATTGCTCTGGTTGTATTAGGACCGGTGGGAATCTATGTTGGTTTTGGTATTCAGTGGCTGTATCAGGCTCTTTATTCCTTCAGTCCCGTGCTGGGCGGTATTGTCATCGGTGGTCTGTGGGGTGTATGTGTTATCTTTGGTGCACACCGTGCACTGCTGCCCATCGGTCTTAACGATGTGGCAATCTCCGGAACCAATACTCTGATGTGTTTCGCAGGTTCTGCAAACTTTGCACAGGCAGGTGCGGCTCTCGGCGTTACCCTGAAATCCAAGAGTGCAGAGACGAAGCAGGTGGCAGGAGCCGGTGCGCTGTCCGCTTTCCTGGTTGGTGTTACAGAGCCGGCGATCTACGGTGTCAACCTGCGTCTGAAACGTCCCATGGTGTGTGCGGTGATCGCCGGTGCGCTGGGCGGTGCAATTATGGGTATCGGAAATGCGGTAAATACAGGATTTGCAAATAATGGTATTCTGACGATCATGTCCTACTATGGCGAGGGAACCAGCCTGGGACAGTTCGCTTCCTATCTGATCGGTATCGCAGTAGCATTCTTCGGTGCAGCGATCCTGACTTATCTGGTAGGTTTTGAAGAAGTTCCGGCCGAGGATGCCGGGACGGCTCCGGCACCGGAGGTTAAGAAGATTTCTGCTTCTGTGAAAGAGGAAGAGGCAGATGTGAAAGTGGCAGCTCCGGTAGAAGGAAAGGCATATCCGTTAAATGAAGTAAAAGATGAAGTGTTCGCTTCTGAGGCTCTGGGAAAAGGAATTGCGGTTCTGCCCTCAAAAGGCGAGGTTGTGGCGCCGGAAGATGGAACAGTGACCGTTTTATATCCCACGCTGCATGCTATGGGATTAAAGCTTGACAGTGGAGTAGAGCTTCTGATCCATGTGGGCATGGATACTGTGGAGATGAACGGAGACGGATTTACCAGATATGCAGAAGAAGGGGCAAGAGTGAAGAAGGGCGATAAGCTGGTAGGATTTGATATCGCGAAGATCAAAGAGGCGGGTCACGACACCACGGTTGCTGTGGTCGTATCCAATACCGATGATTTTGCTGCGGTTACCGGAGTTCCGGCTTCTCACGCAGATCTTACGAAAAATGTTATCTTAGTAAAACGCTGATAAGGAGATAAAATTATGGCAAAATTTCCCGAGAATTTTCTGTGGGGTGCAGCCTCATCCGCTTTCCAGATCGAAGGCGGATGGGATGCCGATGGAAAGGGTATGACAGTTGCGGACTACAATTCTTTTAAGCGCTCGGACAGACAGGCAGACAGTAAGGTAGCCAGTGATTTTTACCATCACTGGAAAGAAGACATCGCGCTGATGAAGGAAATGGGAATGAAAGTATACCGTTTCTCTATTTCCTGGGCCCGGATCATTCCGGACGGTGACGGGGAGATTAATCAGAAAGGGATTGATTTCTATAATGATGTGATCAACTGCCTGCTGGAGAATGATATTCTTCCTTTTGTGACACTTTACCATTTTGATCTTCCCTATGCGCTGGTGGAGAAGTATAATGGATGGGAGAGTAGAGACTGTGCGTATGCCTTTGAGCGCTATGCCAAAGTCTGCTTCCGGGAGTTTGGAGACCGGGTAAAATGGTGGCAGGTTCACAATGAGCAGAATCTGATGATCCGTGTGGATGAGCGGATGAATATCACCGAGAGCGATCCCTGGAAGGCGGACAAGATCCGGGCACAGATGGATTATCATATGTTCCTGGCTCACGCCCTTTCCGTAAATGCCTGCCATGAGATGGTGGAGGACGGCAAGATCGGACCGGCGGTATCTTCCACCTGCACCTATCCTCTGACGAATAAGCCGGAGGATGTATGGGCGGCCAAAATGAATGACTGGTTTAAGACGAATTACTGTCTGGATATGCATTATTACGGAGAATATCCGGGATACTATATGCGTTACTTAAAGGAGCGGGATATCGTTCCGGTGATGGAAGAAGGAGACCGGGAGCTGTTAAAGAGCGCCAAGATGGATTTTATTGCTCTGAATTACTACCGGACACTGTGTGCCAGCTATCTGCCTGCGGATGAAGAGCATCCGAAGGGGATGCGGGTTTACCGGGGCAATGAAGTAGATTTCGATCAGTATGGTTACTGCCGGGATGAGAAGAACGTGAACTTAAAAGCCAGTGAGTACGGAGCGCAGATCGATCCGATGGGACTTCGGATCGTGCTCAACGATTACTACAGCAGGTATCACCTGCCGCTGATCATCACGGAGAACGGACTGGGTACGCCCGACGTGCTGACGGAGGACGGAAAAGTTCACGATGATTACCGCATTGATTACATCCGGGGCCATCTGGAAGCTATGGCGCTGGCGATGGAGGACGGTGTGGAGCTGATGGGGTACTGTCCCTGGTCTGTGGTGGATCTTTTAAGTTCGCACCAGGGATTCCGGAAACGGTACGGATTTGTCTATATCAATCGGGAAGATATGGATCTGAAGGATTTAAGAAGAATTAAGAAAGACAGTTTTTACTGGTATTCCAATGTGATCCGGACTAACGGAAAAGAGCTGTAAAAGCGAAAATGCAGTAAGGGGAAGCAGCGGAGCGGACAAGGAGAGAGATATTTGATATCTTATCTGTTTGCGCTCTGCGGCTGCCCTTTTCCTGCTGTTAGAAGGAAAAAGAAAGCGGGGGGAAAGATGCGTGTAGTAAAGGTCTTAAACAATTCTCTGGTGCTGGCTCTGGATGAAGACGGGAGAGAGACGATCCTTATGGGGAAGGGGATCGGTTTTCATAAGGCAGCCGGATATGAGTTTCAGAAGGAAGAGGTGGAGAAGGTTTTCGTGCTGAAAGACCGGTCCATCTCCAGAAGCATTATACGGCTGGCGGCCGAGACGGACAGTGTGTACTTTGAACTGGCAAAATCTGTGATTGATTATGCGATTGAGCGCTATGGCATGAGGCTTCTGGATCATATCTATCTTTCACTGACGGATCATCTGGCTTTTGCAGTGAAGCGGCAGCGGGAGCAGATCGAGGTTCCCAACTTTTATACCATGGAGATGAAAAAATTTAATCCGAATGAGTATCAGGTGGGGATTTATGCGCTGGAACAGGTAAAAAGAAAGCTGGATGTGGAACTGCCTTCCGATGAAGCGGGAAATATCGCGTTTCATTTTATCAATGCCCAGGTGGATCACCCCTATAATGATAAAAACAGGGTAATCAGCCGGGTGACGGAGAATGTGCTTGAGATTGTTCAGTATTATTTTAAACTGGTCTATGAGGAGGAAAGCACTTCTTATTCCAGGTATGTGACCCATGTGCGGCTCTTTGCCCAGAGGCTGGTCAGCGGTCAGCTTCTGCCGGAGGAGAGTTCCCGGCTTCTCTACGATCAGATCGCGGAGGCCTGTGTGGAGGAATTTGCCTGTGTAGATAAAATAGCAGTTTACGTTAAGGAGACCTTTGGCATCGCGCTGACCAATCAGGAAGCCATGTACCTGGCACTTCATATTCACCGGGTTCTGGAAGAAGGCAGACATTAGGAGGAAAAGGAATGAACGTTTGTGTGATTGATGTGGGGACTTCCAGTATGCGGGGGATTCTCTACAATGAAAAAGCAGAGATTCTTTTTGTACATCAGATTCAGTACGAGGTACAGTACTTGAGTGAGACGGAAGCGGAGCAGGATCCGGCAGACTGGAAGCGTGCGCTTCTGGAGATTGGGAGGAAGACGGCAGAGTTTGCCGCGGCGAAAGGAATCGGGGTGGATGCCCTTTCCCTGACTTCCCAGCGCTCATCGGTGATTCCTGTGGACCGGGAGGGCACTCCTCTGCGCCCTGCCATTATGTGGCTGGATAAGAGAAATGCTTCTATCTGTGAGGAGTTAAAGGACAGGGAGGCGTGGATCGTATCGAAGACCGGTGCGAGAGTGAATGCGATCTTCTCCGGAAGTAAGATGACCTGGATCAGGAGAAGGGAACCGGAGATTTACGATAAGGCGTACAAACTGATTACAATTGCCGACTATCTGGCCTGGCTGATGACCGGAGAGTATAAGACAGATCACACTTACGGAAGCCGGTCCGGCCTTATGAATATCCGGACCAGGCAGTGGGATGAAGAACTTCTGGAGCTCTATGAGATCGACAGGGAGAAACTCTGTGATCTGATTGCTCCGGGGTCAGTTCTGGGGTATACGAAGGAAGCTTTTGCCAGAGAAACGGGACTGGCGGAGGGAATTCCTCTGGTGAGTGCGGGAGGAGACCAGCAGTGTGCAGCCCTGGGTATGGGAGTGATTGAAAAGGGAGATATGGAGCTGACAGCAGGGACGGGAGCCTTCCTTCTGGCTTACTGTGATCAGGTTCCGGAGGAATTAAAGGCGGAGATTATCTGCGGAGCGCATGCCGTTCCGGGAAAATATGTGCTGGAGTCCAGCATGTTGTCCTGCGCTTCTCTTTATGACTGGTTTAAGAAGCAGTTTTATGATCCGGGAGAGGGGTATGAGCGGATCAACCGGGAAGTGGAAAGCTCTCCGGCAGGAGCCGGAGGCTGTCTCGTACTCCCCTATTTTCAGGGGAGGGGAACACCGGATTTCAATATGAAGGCTTCGGGAAGTTTTCACAACCTTACTTTAAATCTGTCTCTTATACACATCTCCGAGCCCACGAGACCGTACTAGATCT
>URYM01000154.1 GCA_900552095.1 uncultured Blautia sp.
TCCGTGAAATGATCCGCGTCTCCGTTATAATAGCCCAGATCATTCATGCCAAAAGCCATAAAAACTTTCCCGGGTTTATTGTCCAGCGCCGTCTGGATCAGCTCATCATTCTTAGCTACGCCTTTTCCCCTGGCATAAGCAACTACGCTGGTATCCAGAAACTGGTAGGATACCAGTCCTTCCGTGATCGAGTCTCCCAGGATCATCGTCCCCTGGAACGACTGACGCAGAGAAACCAGATCCCTTGCCACAAGATGCCCCTCTGCATCCTGGTTCTGCGCTTCCAGCGCCGCAGCCTTTTCTGCCGCTTCCTGATCCCTGAGTGCCTGAAGCTGCTGCTCTGTCTCGTCCGTCGCAGCGCTCTCCATCTCCTCCAGCAGCGCGACATTTTCCCGGATCACCTTCTCTTCCGCCCGTTTTTTCTGCCAGCTCACAACGCCGAAAATTACGCATAACAAGAAAATCCCCAGCACAATGAGCATGGGAATTTTCTTTGCTGACTTCATTGTTTTCCAGATTTCCATCAAAGAATCTTTGCCCTTATTCACGATTTTTACTTCCATTTCCCCTTAATTTCCCCTTTTTTTCGACAAAGAATATTATACCGTCGCCCTCCTGAAACTACAAGTGTAAAATCATTACTATTTTTTTAAATCTTTTTTCACATATTACTATCTTATTACATTTCAGCCAGATCCAGTTTTTCTCTCCACTCTTTTTCCCGGAAACCAGTCAGCACAAAATCTTCCCCCACCAGCACCGGGCGCTTCACCAGCATGCCGTCAGAGGCAAGAAGCCGTATCTGCTCTTCCTCATCCATAGAAGGCAGACGATCTTTCAGCTGCAGTTCCCTGTATTTCATTCCACTGGTATTGAAAAAGCGTTTCAGCGGAAAACCGCTTTTCTTCCACCATACCCGAAGCTCTTCTTCCGTGGGATTCTCTTCCACAATATGACGGTCTTCAAAATCAATTCCCTGTTCTTCCAGCCATTTCTTTGCCTTCTGACATGTCGTACATTTCGGATATTCTACAAATAAAATTTTCATCTTCTAATCTCCTTTTCTCTCAAAAAAACCCATTCCTTTTCCGTAGATCTCTCCGGGCAGAAACGATATCCTCCCGGCGTAAGACTGCAGATTTCTGCCAGATCTTCCACCTGCCTCTCCGCCATCAGACGAACCAACTCTCCCCTTGCCATCTTGGCGTAAGTTCCTTTCTGTATCAGTCTTCCCCCCTGTTCCTCCTTAAAAGCGCAGGTCAGAAATCTGGTATGCTCCGAAAGCCAGGGGCGGACCGCCTTCGCATATTCTTCCGAAGCCAGGTTCAAAATCACATCTGTCTCTCCCTCCAGGCTTCGGCAGATCTTATCTCCCCAAAATTCATAAAGACTGCTCTGCCCGTCAATCCGGACCTTCGCCTGCATCTCCAGCCGATAGGGGACAACCCCGTCAAGCGGCATAAGAATCCCATAAAATCCGGACAGTATACGTAAATGTTCCTGCACATACTTCCAGCTCTCCTCTTCAAAAACGAGCGGTGCCATATACTGATACTGAATGCCCTCATAAGCCAGAAGCGCCGGAGTCAGATTTTCTCCCAGCTTCATCCCGGACAGACGTTCCACATTCTGCCGGGCGATTCTATCACTGCAGGACCACAGGCGCTGCAGTTCTTCCTGCGTCTTTTCCTGCATCCATCTTTTCAGCCGCTCCGCCTCCGAAAGGAAACGCGGTCTGCTGCAGCCGGAAAAAAGTTCCTGTTCTGTCTTCATTTTTTTGGCCGGAGAAATAATAATCCTCATCTGATCCTCCCTGAAGAAAAAGGGACTGCCGGCAAAACTGCAAAACTCTCTCTTCTGCAGCCCTGCGGCAGTCCCCCCTTCATTTATTCCTGACCCTTTTTCCGGATCTTCTTATTTATCTGTGATCTCGCTGTGGAACTCCTGGAGAGATTTCACTCCGATCACGCCTTCCTTCTGTACTGCTTTGATCGCTGCAATCGTAGCTTTGGCAGCTGCCATAGTGGTCATATAAGGAATTCTTCCCTTAACGGCAGCTTTACGGATATAGCTGTCATCCGTTGCTCCCTTCTTGTCCAGCGGTGTATTCACGATCAGATCCACCTCTCGGTTGGTGATCTTGTCAAGGGCATTGGGTCTTCCCTCATCGATCTTGAAGATCTTCTCCGCCTGGATTCCCGCATTGACAATCATTTCATACGTTCTTCCTGTGGCAATGATCTTAAATCCGCAGTCTGCAAATCCTCTTGCCACTTCAATGACTTCCGGCTTGTCTCTGTCACTGACAGAGATCAGAACGGTTCCGGAAACAGGCAGGCAGGTCTTTGTTGCTTCCTGTGCTTTGTAGAATGCTTCACCAAAATCAGAAGCCATTCCCAGAACTTCGCCAGTAGAACGCATCTCCGGCCCCAGAACAGGATCTACTTCCTGGAACATATTGAAGGGGAAGACAGCTTCCTTTACTCCATAATGGGTAAACTTCTTTTCTTTCAGTTCCGGTACCGGAGAACCAAGACCGGTCAGATCAGAGGTCATGATCTGAGTCGCCAGTTTTACCATCTGTATATTGCAGACTTTCGATACCAGCGGAACCGTACGGGAAGCTCTCGGATTTGCCTCAAGCACATATACCTTTCCATCCTCGATAGCATACTGCATATTCATCAGACCGACTACATGCATCTCCCGCGCAATCCGTCTGGTATAATCTTTGATTGTTGCCACCTGCTCCTCCGTCAGGTTCATGGAAGGAAGAATGCAGGCAGAATCACCGGAATGAACACCTGCCAGCTCAATATGCTCCATCACAGCAGGAACAAATACATTTTCTCCATCGCTGATCGCATCCGCCTCACACTCTGTTGCATGGTGCAGGAAACGGTCGATCAGGATCGGACGATCCGGTGTAACGCCTACCGCCTGACGCATGTAGAAGGTAAGTGCCTCGTCATCATGCACTACTTCCATTCCCCGTCCGCCCAGAACGTAGGAAGGACGAACCATCACCGGATAGCCAATCTTATTGGCAATCGCGAGCGCCTCTTCTACATTGACTGCCATACCTGCTTCCGGCATGGGAATCTCCAGTTTATCCATCATTGCCCGGAACAGATCTCTGTCTTCCGCCATATCAATGGTTTCCGGAGTCGTACCCAGAATATTTACACCATTCTTCTTCAGATCTGCAGCCAGATTCAGCGGTGTCTGTCCACCAAACTGGGCGATCACGCCCACCGGTTTCTCCTTTTCATGGATACTCAGCACATCTTCCAGTGTAAGAGGCTCAAAATACAGTTTATCAGAAGTATCATAATCTGTGGAAACCGTCTCCGGATTACAGTTTACAATAATGGTTTCAAATCCCAGCTGGCGCAGAGCTTTAGCTGCGTGTACACAGCAGTAATCAAACTCAATTCCCTGACCGATCCGGTTGGGACCGCCGCCCAGAATCATAATTTTCTTTTTGTTATCGCTGGCGGGGCTTTCATCTTTAATATGATAAGTAGAATAATAGTAAGCCTCGTCCTCGGTACCGCTCACATGAACACCTTCCCAGGCCTCCACGATTCCGTTTTCTGTCCGTGCTTTGCGGATGTCGCTCTCTGACACTTCCAGCAGCCCTGCCAGATACCGGTCTGCAAAACCGTCCAGCTTTGCCTTCTTTAAGATCTCTGCGGAAGGAATCGCACCTTTCATGGATTTCAGCTGCTCCTCTTCCTCCACCAGTTCTCTCATCTGCTCAATGAACCAGGTCTTGATCTTAGTCAGTTCATAGAGTTCTTCTACTGTTGCACCTTTCCGCAGCGCCTCATACATAATGAACTGACGCTCACTGCTGGGCGTGCGGAGCATTTTCAGAAGTTCCTCCTTGGATCTGGAAGCAAAATCTTTTGCCCCGCCCAGTCCGTAGCGGCCAATCTCCAGAGAACGGATTGCTTTCTGGAACGCTTCCTTATATGTTTTTCCGATACTCATTACTTCGCCTACCGCGCGCATCTGAGTTCCCAGTTTGTCCTGGGAACCTTTGAATTTTTCAAATGCCCAGCGTGCAAACTTGATTACCACATAATCGCCGGAGGGAACATACTGATCCAGCGTACCGTATTTACCACAGGGAATCTCATCCAGGGTAAGGCCGCTGGCCAGCATGGCAGATACCAGAGCGATCGGGAATCCTGTAGCCTTGCTTGCCAGAGCAGAAGAACGGGAAGTACGGGGATTGATCTCAATGATAATGTCACGGTCAGTCTTGGGATCATGAGCCCACTGTACGTTGGTTCCGCCGATTACCTGGATCGCCTCCACGATCTTATAGGACTTCTCCTGAAGACGTTTCTGGATATGCTCCGGGATCGTCAGCATGGGAGCAGAACAGAAAGAATCTCCGGTATGCACGCCCAGAGGATCGATATTCTCGATAAAGCAAACCGTAATCATATTATTTTTGGAATCGCGGACAACTTCCAGCTCCAGCTCTTCCCAGCCCAGGATGGATTCTTCCACCAGAACCTGACCCACTAAAGAAGCCTGCAGGCCTCTTGCGCAGACTGTTTTTAACTCTTCTGTGTTATACACCAGGCCGCCGCCTGCACCGCCCATGGTATAAGCGGGACGGAGCACCACCGGATACCCCAGCTTGTCAGCGATAGCCAGCGCCTCATCAACGGTGTAAGCCACCTCGCTTCTTGCCATCTCGATTCCCAGGGATTCCATCGTATGCTTAAACTCAATACGATCCTCACCACGCTCGATCGCATCTACCTGCACACCAATTACTTTTACATTATATTTATCAAGAACGCCTGCCTCGGCCAGTTCAGAGCAAAGATTCAGTCCGGACTGTCCTCCCAGGTTGGGAAGCAGTGCATCCGGGCGCTCTTTCTCAATAATCTGAGTGAGCCGCTCCACATTCAGCGGTTCAATATAGGTCACATCGGCAGTTTCCGGATCGGTCATAATCGTCGCCGGATTGGAATTCCTGTCTCTTATACACATCTCCGAGCCCACGAGACCGTACTAGATCTC
>URYM01000155.1 GCA_900552095.1 uncultured Blautia sp.
TTAGTACGGTCTCGTGGGCTCGGAGATGTGTATAAGAGACAGCTTCCTGCCCTTCTCATCAACCACAGGAATCGTTCCCAGAATGCCGAGCTGCAGATATTTTTCCACATCTTCCTGGGTTTTGATCCGGTCGTCCATAACAAAAATCAGCACTACAGCTGCAACAGCCACAAATACGCCCACAACTCCGCCGATAGCAAAGTTCTTAAACGCACTGGGACGGGCCGCCCTGTCCGGCAGGTTGGCTTCTTCCACCACCGTAACCTCATCCACCCGCATAACTTCCTGAATCTGTTCCGCCACTGCTCCGCGCAGCTGGTTGGCAATATTCTGCGCCATCCTGGGATTCTCATCTGTAACAGTGATGGCAAGAATCCGGGTATCTGCGGCATTTGCCACAGAGATCTTGCTGCACAGTTCTTCGTAAGTGTCCTCAAGTCCCAGTTCGGCGATGACACCCTCTACTACCGGCCGGCTCTTCACCAGTTCCATGTAGTCCTTTGTCAGCTGGCTTCCCAGCTGCACATCACTGTAAGTAATGGCACTGTCGGTCTGACTGTTCACCACATAGATTTTTGTGGTGGAATCATATGTGGGGGTAATAAATAATTTTGTCCCCAGAAAAGCAACGCAGGCCAGCGCCACTCCCGCCAGGATAATGATCACGATCTTATCCCAAATCGCAGCGAATAACGCCCCCAGATCTATGGTCGCTTCCTCATTCACCTGTTCTCTGTTGTTCATCTTCACTTCTCCCTTATTGTCTTACAAATCTTCTTTCTGCAGGATTTTCCATGCATTTCCGCCGCACAGTTCCTCAGCGCGGGCTTCCCCTATCTTCCGCTTCAGATAGGTATAACATTTCTTCATCTCCGGCGCTCTCTGCCGGATGCCATGGGCATCCGTCCCGATAAAATGTACCAGCTCGTATTTCAGCAGCTTTTTTACAAAACATTTTCCGCTCCTTCCATTTCCGCCGGTCACCGTCTTTGCATTAACCTGCACATAGGCGCCCATATCCACCAGATCTTCCACCTTGCCGGGTTCCTCCAGAAGACATTCATACCGTTCCGCATGGGCGATGATGGGCTGAAAACCGTTCATCTGAAATTCCCGCAGTGCTGCCTCGATCTCCTGATACGGCTTTCCTGTAGAAAATTCTGTCAGCACATACCGGGAATCTGCCATGGAAAATGCCCTTCCTGACTGAAGCGCCTCCGCGCTCTCATGACTGTAGTAAATCTCATTTCCCAGATAAATCCGAAACTCTGGACTGATCCGGCGCGCTGCTTCCCGTGCCATCTCAAGACGCTCCTGCAGACATTCTGCAGTATTCTCAATATACCTGTGACGGTAATGAGGCGTGGCGATCATCGTATCAATGCCTTCCTCCCAGGCGATCTGAAGCATCCGCTTTGTCTCCTGAATATCCTGAGCACCGTCATCCACTCCGGGAAGAATATGACAATGAATATCTATCACTTCGCTCTTACCTTCCTTTCCTAAGCATACGAAATCAGTATACCTTTGCAAAAAATTTATGTCAATGGAAACTTCATCCGAATACCTGATTCAGCTCTTCCGTCCCCGGCAGCACAAACCGGCCGTCCCGGATCAGGTCGATCCCGGTGCCGTCCGGCCGCTCCACGCGGATCAGCGCCAGTTCCTCATAGGGGATCGTAATATCGGTATGACAGCCGAAGTAAGCCTTCGACACATCCTCTCTCCTCTGCAGCGACACTTCATTATCCCGGGCGATCACTTCTTTTCCGTCCCGGTTATACACAGGCGTATCCTCCGCCCAGCTGTAACAGGTATCCCCCAAAGCAAAATGAGGACCTGTCTTCTCTGCGATCAGGATTGGCAGACGGGACTGGATCTTATACTTCTGCGCCATCACATAGGCCGCCGTATTCGTTCCGATGGCAAATTCCCCCAGGGGAAGCTGTTCATGGTGATAGAGCACATTTTCCCTGATATAGGCCCTGTTATCCTCCTCCTTCGGAAAATTAGAGCAGATATAATCCTTCACCCGTCCATCCTCCAGCCGGATCTGAAGATCCCGGTAAAAAAGTTCATTCAGATAAACGCCGGTCACGTGGAGCAGCCCGCAGGTTCCGGAAAGCACAGGGCTTGTGAAAACCTCCCCCACCGGGATATTCACATCTGCCACACAGTTTTCAAAAATGGTCTCTTTCCTGCAGTCTTTCAGGCTGTGCAGCCGGACTGTGAGATCGGTCCGGTTGCCATTTCCACCCAGAATGCGGACAGAAGTTCCCTGATCCAGGGCATCGATCAGTTTCTGCTGAATCTTCTCATATTTTTCTGAGTCCAGGGTATTGATTTTCACTGTCTCCCGGAATATCTCCCGGTAATTCTCACCAATCTCCGGCAGCGGGTAGGAAATAATGGTAAAACTTCTCTCATCCCCCGGAATATACCGGTTGGTGATCTGTCCTGCCTCGTTCTGATAATGCACCTGCAGCTGCTGCTGACGCCTGGTAAGCCCGCAGCAGGACGGCTTCGCCTCCGGGGCAAAAGGCGCGCCCCCAAAGACCTCCACCACTGCCGGTCCGGCATGGGTGCGGGCCAGATCTTTTACTTCCTCATAAGCCTGCTGTAATCCTCTTAACTTCCTGCTGACAAAGTCCTCATCCAGATAAAGTCCGCTGTCGTTTCTGTGATCGTATTCATACTGAAGATTCGGGCCGCTCACCGTATATCCGATGCGGATATGCTGCCGCTTATTTACACTGTGCTGGGCAGCCCGGTAAATAACCGGAGACAGTCCCATCTGTTCAAACTGAAGAACCGCCGCCCGGATCATCCTCTCGAATCCCAGCGGATAGCGGATATTGACGGTCTTTTTTCTGCTCAGGTCAATGCCACTGTTGACAAATCCCTTCCGGTAGCCATCCGTGTAAATGGCAGCCATCTGACAGATCTCTTCCTCCGGGAGCTCATTTAAAAAGCGGGCTGTCTCCAGTTCATTTTCCGAAATATACTCCCCGAAACGGTAAAGATAACGAAGATCCGTCAGATCTGCCTCCCGGATCAGATCCGCCGCAAAAGAAAGGGAAGGGTCTACCTGTTCCCGCACCCTGCGCGCTGCCATCTCCTCGCTGTAATCACTGGCATACCAGTAGATAATTTCCCGGATCTCCTCCGCAGAAGGAATCTCCTCCCCGCAGAAAGCTCCATAAATCTGCAGAAACAGTTCACAGACCACAACACAGTCCCACAGCCTCTGCTCGCAGACGAAGGCGGAGAGTCCCCGCACCTCCGTATAAAGAAAGCTTAACAGCTTCCCGTATTCTCCCAGCTTTTCTTCCGCATAAGCCGGATTTCCCCAGCTGGTCTCATAGTTATCTCCCAGAAGATCCTCATACCAGGTTCTGTTCTCTCTCTGAAGTTCTTCCAGAGGCTGCTCCCAGTAAACGCCTTTCTCGATCGCCTTCCAGTCTTCGATCCTGCCGCTGATCCAGCCCGCCATCCAGGAAAAAAAATTCCGGAAAGGCTCTCTGGTCTCTTTTTCTCCGGATATTTCCCGGATTCTCTCCGCCGCCAGCTGCCAGCGCTCTTCTAATAATTCACGATCCAAATCCTACGCTCTCCTTCTCTTGCTCTCTTAAAAAGAGGGACGAAAAGCTGGCCGCTTTTTCCGTCCCCTCCAGTTAGTCATTTTTTATATTTCCCTTTTCTATATTCTGGCTGATCAGATCTTCCATATAAGACCAGATCTCCCCGGCGCCCTCTCCTGTCTTCTCATTTCTCTTATAAATCTGAGACTTATGAACTCCATGAGATTTCCAGTCCGCACCGCCGTTCGCCGCGTTCAGCATAAGAGGCTGAAAATTATCCAGGGTATGCGCATACAGTGCTTCCGGCGTCTCATACGCCTCAAATTCATCCCAGAGTCCTCTTAAAAAAGCTCCCTGGTCCTCCGGCAGAAGGGCAAAAAGTTTCTCAGCTGCCTTCACTTCCCGCTCTCTCTTTGAGGCATTTCCTCCCTCGTCATAAGCGTACGTATCGCCCGCATAAATCTCCACCAGATCATGTACCAGCACCATCTTCATCACTCTGGCCGTGTCCACCTCCTGGTTGGCATACTCATCCAGAAGAAAAGCCATCAGTGCCAGATGCCAGGAATGTTCCGCATCATTTTCCGCCCGGTCGCCGCCCAGGATATGGGTCTGGCGGTATATTCTTTTCATTTTATCAATTTCCAGCAGAAATTCCGCCTGTTTTCTTAATCTCTCGTTCATCCGCTTACTCCCGTTAAAAAGATCCCCAGCCAGATCACAGCCAGCACGCCGCACAGAAGCGCGCCAATCACTCCCAGCCGATGGCTTTTCTGCTGATTTTTCAGGCTTTTGATCCCCATAAGAAAACCATAGACAGAAAAAGCCATCGACATCAGGCCAAATGCTCCCAGCCAGATTGCTCCCTGGCCATTCTGAACAGCCGCCGTGATCATGCTGCCCGCCAGAAAGAGAAAAGACAACACTGCCAGAACCAGAGACAGCGTTCCGCCCGGTGCTTCGTCATGTTTTCTGACTGTATATTTATATCGCTTTGCCATGAAATTTTCTCCTTATTTGATTGCAGACCCAGTAAAGGAAATACCCGGCCGCCGCCCCCACTGTATTCAGAAGCAGATCGTCCACATCAAAGCTTCCCACTTTCAGAACGAGCTGCAGCGACTCTACCAGGAGGCTTAAGGAAAATCCGAGAAGGATCACCGGCAGACTTTTTCTCAGATTCCGGTGCATGACCGGCATCAGAAGGCCAAAGGGAAGAAATCCTATGATGTTTCCGCCGATGTTCAGAAAAGCCGGCCAGAAGCCCAGCTGCTCCCGGTACGTCCAGAACCTTCCGATCTCCCGGAAGAGTTCCAGATTATACCGGTAATCTGCCTCGCTCCAGTTTCTTCTCCCGTATTCTTCCGCAAAAAACAGGAAGCTGTCTCTTATACACATCTGA
>URYM01000156.1 GCA_900552095.1 uncultured Blautia sp.
TCTTTTTCCGGATGAATCAAATATTTTCCCATTGCGCGTACAGACGGATTCCCCAGAATATTTTCCAGTTCTTCCAATCTGCAATTACCACAGATCATACTGGTCACATCCAGTTTTCCCGAGTCAATCAGTGCAAGCGCCCGCTTTTGTGTATAAGGATTAATGTATGACGCTCTGAGAGTCAGCTCTTTCCGGAACACCTCATAAGGCTTCAGCGATATCGCTGCATCCGGTTTTGTCAGTCCAAACATCATAACCACCGCTTTGTTTCCAGCCAGCTCAATTGCCTGCTCAATCGTATTTGTCCGGCCTACACATTCAATTACCGTTTCAATCTGTCCCATTCCATTCTTCTGAAGCACCTCTGCCACATTTTCCCCTGTCGGATCTATACTCAGATCTGCTCCCAGACGCTCTCCCATCTTTCTTTTTCCCTCTACCGGTTCTATGAGTGCCACTCTGGCAGCTCCAGACAGGCGAGCCAGCTGAATCATCAGCAAACCGATCATTCCGCCTCCGATCACCAGCACGCTGCTTCCCGGTTTTATCTCACACAGATCAATTCCATGAAGGCAGCAGGCAACAGGCTCCGCCATAGCTCCCTGTTCAAAACTGGTGTGTTCACCCAGCAGATAGATCTGACTTTCTTTTACACTACAGTATTCTGCAAATCCTCCGTTCACTGTAGTTCCATATCCAATCATATCTGTACAATAATGGGCTTTTCCTTCTTTGCAAAAATCACATTTCCCGCAGTAAGCGTTAGGATCCACACAAACGCGATCTCCTTTTTTATATTTTGTAACATTTTCGCCGGCCGCTTCTACAATTCCTGCAAATTCATGACCCAAAATCGTGGGCGGCGTCACTTCAGCCGCTCCTTTATCGCCCTCATAGATGTGTACATCCGTTCCACAGACGCCACACACTTTAACCCGAACCAGAACCTCGTCTTTTCCCACCACGGGAACGGGATATTCCTCCACACGCAAATCGTGTTTCCCATAAAATACTGCACTTCTCATCTTACATTCCCCCTATTCTTTTATTACCGCTCCCTGCTCTATTAAAATTTTCTGCAATTCTGCCATATCCAGCTGTTCCAGTCTCTCTTTTTTTCGGACTGCCAGTCCGGCCGCCGTTCCCGCTGCCTGTCCCGTTGCCACACAGCAGGGAATTACCCGATAGCTTGCCGCAGCCTCAGATGTTCCGCTGATACATCTACCAGCGACCAAAAGATTCTCTGTTTTTTCCGGAACCAGACATCGGAAAGGAATGGTATAATAATCATTCACCTGATGAAAAGTAGCACCGCCGCCCTCGGAATTGTGAATATCCACAGCATATGCAAAAGTACAGATCGCATCCTCAAAATGTTTCCGCCCCATAATATCGTCTGCTGTCAGTTTATATTTTCCTTTGATATGCCTGGTTTCCCTTACTCCCAGCGTGGAAGCCACCTGAAGAAGCTGCATCTTCTCACATCCCGGAACATATTTTTTCATAAAGCGTACCACCTGCTGTACCTGTTTTCTGCCCTCTATCATAGCCCTGGTAATTTCTTCTGTATTTGTAGCATCGATATGAGCAATCCTGGTGGTATTAATTTTCCATCTTCCCTCTATTGGCTGCTCATAATTGCCAATTTCATTCCGGTCAATCGTCCACTCGCCCTTTTCCTTTGCCTCCTTAATAAACCAAGACCAGCAGTTCTCGCCCGGTATTCCCAGTCTTCCTTCTGCCTTTTTTTCTTCCAGTGCCCCTACGAACTTTTCTCTGTCGATATTTCCCACTTCAAAAAACAGGGTAACCGGCTGCATCACACCATCCGTTTCATCACCGGAAATACATTCCGCTCCCGCATAATAAGCCACATCCGCATCTCCGGTACAGTCGATATAGACGGATGCCTCGATCCGTGTAAGCCCCTCTTTCATGGCGGCGATCACACCCGTGATTCTCCCATTCTCTGAAAGGACATCGCAGAGCTGCACATGATACAAAATCTTCGCTCCCGCTTCTAATACCATATCTTCCATCACAATAGCCAGCGTCTCCGACAGAAACGGTGTCACATGGCAGTGGCTCTTTACATAATAAGAACTGTAAGTACTCATACCTTCCACTTTGGAAGGATGAATCGCACCTCCTTTTTCTTCTGTTCTCACGCACAGCTCGTCAAAAATTCCTTTTACAATCTGCTCCGTAGGCGCGTCATTATAACAGGTCATGAACGGTCCCACCAAACCGGCTGTGGCCATCCCTCCCAGCATTTCCGCCTGCTCAATCAAAAGAGTCTCTGCTCCATTTCTGGCGGCTGCCACTGCCGCTCCAAATCCTGCCGCACCGCCGCCGATTACCAGAACTTCCGTCTTGATTACCCGATTTATCTGCTTTTCATATTTCATAGTCTATCCTCTTCTTTCACCAAAAACTGATAACATACCTGAGCAAAAGCATTGGCTCCAATTTCACTTAGCGATGGGATCCCTGTTCTCCCCAAATGTATTGGACCAATTTTTATGATCGGCACCTGATGTCTTCTGGACACCATACCAATTTCATTCCATTCCAGATAATGAAAATATTCATGGCACAGAAGAATATTCAATCCTTCTTCATAAGAAAAACCATTTTCCCTGCACCACAGTGTCACACTCCCCTTATAAATTTTCAACTGATTCTGTCCGGAGAAGAATTCACAGAAATAGCGGCGTTTTCCCAAAACATAATCCATCTCCTGTTCCACGATCTTCACTCCGTTTTTCTGCAGGATTTCCCACATTTTCAGACTATCTTCCACTCTGTGTTTTTCCAGAAACCTCCGTGCCTGCTCCACCCCTACAGACCAGGCATCCTCAAAAATAATTTCTATCTGTTCTTTTTCTATTTTGGAAAAAACGTAATCTCCCTGCAGTTCCTGCATGCTGTTTTCTTTATCTGGAAATGGAAACTTTTTCATCTGTCTGCCCCTCATTTAATCTGTTCTGGCTGAGCATAAAATAATCAGTACATCCTCTTCCCGGGCAGAAGCCAGTTCCACTTTTGCCAGAGATTGTACCTGCGTCTCATCCAGCAGTCCCGATAGATCCAAAATTCGTTTTCCAAAAATAAGATACACATTGGGCAGGGTTTTTCCACCGTCATTATACTCCGTCATATCTTCCATCGCCCGCATCAGTGTCGGCTCCCAGTTGTTTCCGCTGCAAACATGTACCTTTCCATCTTTTTTCTGCAGACGGATAATTCCTTCCTCGTCTACAATGGCCGTAGGTTTTGTTACTGTTCTGGACAGTCCGAAGAATTTCTTTTTTTCAACTTTATACTGCATGGCATACATCATCCCATTTTCTGCTGCCGTATATAAGATCTCCTTGGAAACATCCATGTTCTCAGCGACTTTTTCTTTTATCTCCTCTTCCGTAAGTTTTCGCCGGGTCAGATCTTTCGAGCGAAGTTCTGTGGTTCCAATCGCTATCGCCCGCACCATATTTTTAGTAGAATCTACCTCCACAGAGACTTCCACCGTTTCCGGAGAAGCCCCCGACTGAATCGCCCTCTCTTCCGCCTCTCTTCGCACCGCCAGAATATCCTGTTCGGTAGGATTGGAAATCGTCCGTTCTACTGTATCACGAATCATGGCGAGCGCCACTCCTATGGTAGAAATCACAGATGCGTTTTTTGCATTTTTATGTTTCAGCTTCATAAATTCTGCCAAATGCGGAACTACGGCAGATGCTCCGCCTCCACCACCTACCAGAACTGTCGTTCGTCGGTCCATCTCATAATCCGAAAGCAGTGCCTCCACCACTTTACTGTTTTTTGCCGCCGAAAGTCTCAGCGCCTCTTTCGCCGCCTCCTCCACAGTCATTCCCATCTGATCTGCCAGGGGGTTCCATGCTCTTCTGGCAGCTTCCAGATTTCCGCGGGCATAATCCTCCTCCGGAACATAACCTGCCAGGTTCGCCGCCCCGGCCAGCGACAGTGCATACTTCTTCCCATTGGCACAGAGAACATATCCGTATTCCGGATCATTTTCCATAGGACAGACTGTCTTCAGAACAGGATCCACGATATTTTCCGGTTCCGTGTATACCTCATACTCCATTCCTGCAATATGAACACTTCTCGGCCCTACGTCTGCAATCTTCCCGTTTTTTATCTGTATCATACTTCCGCCGCCGATTCCTACTGTCCGCACATCCAGAGAAGTGAGATACGTTTTATGTCCCCCAACCTCCGCATATTTCACCATTACCTTCCCATCTTTTACACAGGAAATGTCCGTGCTGGTTCCCCCCACTTCGAGGAAAATCCCATTGGTCAGTTTCTCATACATCAAAGCGCCTGCAACCCCGGCCGCTGGTCCGGATAAAATCGTCAGGATCGGACGTTTTCTCACTTCCTCTACAGTCATCACTCCTCCATCGCAGCGCATAACCATGAGCGGAGTTTTGATTCCCGCCTTTTTGATACTCTCCTCTGTCATATTCGCTGCGTCCAGCATCTTTGGCATGATACTGGCATTTACTACAGCTGTCCTTGTTCTCACTTTCAGGCCGTAAAGTTTTGATATTTCATTCGTTGCTGTCGCCGCAATTCCCTGTTCTGTACAAAGTTCCGATATTCTGGCCTCATTTTCCGGATGATCCACACTGAAAGCTTCCGCTGCCACCACAGCCTGACACCCGTTTTCCTTCAGCCTCTGAACTGCCTCTGCCGCTTTTCTTACAAAATCTTCCGCAGAACTTTCCACATATTCATTTTCAGAAGAAAGATATTTCGTCTCCGTCAGCGGAATAGCGCCCATATTGGTATCACTTTTGGACTTTGTTCCTTCCAGCCCTTTTCCCACTGTCACAATGCCTACTTTTACCACATCTCCTTCCAGAAGTGCATTCGTTGCCCGCGTTGTTCCATGGGAAATAAAT
>URYM01000157.1 GCA_900552095.1 uncultured Blautia sp.
GTAAGATCGTCGGCAGCGTCAGATGTGTATAAGAGACAGCCGTCCAGCACTGCCGCCAGCGCATAGATTAATTTACAGCAGCCAGGATATTCCCGGATCTTCTCCTCTGCCCTGGAAAAAGCCGTTTCAAATCCCTCTGTCCGTGCAGTCTCTGAAACTTCATTGACAAAAAGTCCGATTTCCTGATCGGTCAGATTTTCCCGAAAACAAAACAGTTCGTTCAGATCCATTTTCAGAAGCCTGGCCAGCGACGGCAGGGTTCCCACATCCGGGTAGGAAACTCCCCTCTCCCACTTATTTACTGCCGGCGCAGACACGTTCAGATAAGAAGCCACCTGCTCCTGTGTCAGACCCAGTTCTCTTCGTCTCTCTCTGATTTTTTCCTTCATCTCCATGACTTTGCCTCCTGTCTTTTCTTCAAACGTGAAGTTTTCCCGCCGGCAGAATATATCTCACATCTGATACAATTATCATAACAGGAAAAGGGCCGGTCAGCAATTGACCCGCCCTTAAGTTCCTGTTCAAAAAATTAACTATTCGTTATGCTTTCACAAAATACTCCTCATACCATACCAGGAAGGTATAAATCGTCCAGATTTTTCTCCAATTGTCAGAATTTCCGCCCACATAATCATCAAAAATAGCTTCCAGTTCCTCCACATGGAAAAATTTCTCCGCGGAAGCCCCCTGAAGTTTCTCCCTCACATCCTGATTATAACGGTCGTCTGCCATCCAGATCCGAATCGGCACAATAAAGCCCAGTTTTTTGCGGAAAGCAATCTCCTCCGGAAGGACCTTCGCTGCCGCTGTCCGGAAAGCTACTTTGTTCTGCTCACTGTTCACCTTATATCTGGACGGAATCCGGGAAGCAATATCAAAAATACGCATATCCGTGAGGGGCATCCGAATCTCCAGCCCTGCCGCCTCGCTCATCTTATGCACATTAAAATAAATATCTCCTTCCAGCCAGATCTGGATATCCACATCTGACATCTTGGTCAGAGGATCCAGTCCCTCCGTCTCCTCATAAATATCTTTTGCCAGATCGATGGGAAGCACTCCCTCATAATACGTTTTCAGAATCTTCTGCTTCTCATCTTCCTTCATAATATTGGTATTCCCCACATAGAAGGTCTTTAAGTTATCTCCATACCGCTCTGCATTCCGGTACATATTGTAGCCGCCAAAAAATTCATCGGAGCCTTCCCCGGAATAACAAAGTTTCGTGTGCTGCGCCGCCGCCCGGCAGCCCAGAGCAAAAACGATTGCCGAAGCGTCTCCCAGAGGCTGCTCCATATTCTGCATCACATAAGGAACTATATCAAAATACTCCTCGGGAGTAATCACCCTTCTGGAAAATGTCCTTCCCAAAAGCTGTGCCGTCTTCTCTGCCAGCACCGATTCATCAAAACGTTCTTCCTCATAACCGCAGGAATCTGCCGTCTGCGCATCAGACATCGCCAGCACATAGGAGGAATCCACACCTCCGGACAGGAAAGAATCGGCCTGCTCGTCCGGATCTTTCACTTCTTTCATAATCTCCTTCAGGGTACTGTGGATCTCGTCGGCCCACTCCTCCAGACTCCTGGTCTCGTCCGGATGGAACTCCGGTTTCCAATAACGCTCGATCTGCAGCTCACCCTTCTGCCAGATCAGATAACGTCCCGGAAGAAGTTTCTTCAAACCTTTAAAAAAAGTATTCTCTCCCGCCACATAAGTCAGGCTCAGGTACAGCTGGAGCATTTCCTGATTCAGTTCCTTTTTAAATCCCGGCTGGGCCATAATCCCACGAATTGTTGTTCCGGTCAGAAGCCTGTTATCTTCTGTTCTGTAATAATAGAAGGGCTTGGTTCCAAACTGATCCCGCAGGCAGAACAGTTTCTGCTCTTCTTCATCCCACAGGGCAAAGGCAAACATTCCATACAAATGATCCGCCATCCTGCCGCCCCAGGTCTCATAAGCCTTCAGCAAAATTTCCTCTTCTCTCTGCGCTCTCGAAAGTGATGGGTCAATGCCCAGCTCCTGGCAGAGCGCTCTCCAGTTGCGGATATGTCCTGTATATTCCTGAACTCTCATCATGCGTGTTTCCTCCCTGTGATCTTCTGCAATTATAAAGGTATTTTAGTCTTTTCCCTCTTTCTTGTCAATCACAGCCCGCTCCTTCCTGCAAAAACCGTTTACGCCATGCACTCCTGCACACCCTGAACCCGGATCTTTCCGTCTTCTAAAATCTGCTCCAGTTTTTCCCGCTCTGAAAGCGGCGCACACCAGGCCAGCCCGCATCCCGCTGAAATAGACTGGGGCACCGGAATCAGACGTCCCTCCGCCCCATTCTTATGACATCTGCTCTCCATCGCCATAGCCTCTGCCGTTGTATGAAAGGTTATAATAAGTTTCAATTCTTTTTTTCTCATACGATCTCTTTATCCACAAAGCCCCTATTCCCGAGCCAGTTTTTCCACCGCCCAGACGGCAAAATCCACTTCCTCCTCTGTATTAAAGCAGGAAAAACTGAATCGGACTGCTCCCTGTTCCCTGGTTCCCAGCGCCTCGTGCATAAGCGGCGCACAGTGCGCTCCTGCCCGGGTCACGATTCCGTATTCCTGACTCAAAGCATCGCTCACCTCAGAAGAATCATAATCTCCAATATTAAGGGCTACGATCGGCGCCCGCATTTCTAATGTAAAATCCCCATAGACTTTCACCTCCGGAACTTCAGAGACTCCCTGATAAAATCGCCGCATAAGAGCCAGCTCCCGCTCGCGAACTGCATCCAGACCTTTCTGCTCCAGCCAGGACAGCGCCGCCCCCAGTCCGGCGATTCCGGGACCATTTAACGTCCCCGCTTCCAGCCGCTCCGGCATTCCGGCAGGATGAGACTCCTCATAACTGTTTCCCCCGCTTCCCCCTGACAGCAGAGGAGCCACTTCCATTCCCTCTCTCACATAAATGCCGCCGGTTCCCTGCGGACCCAGAAGACTTTTATGCCCGGTAAAACAAAGAACATCTATATGCATTTTCTGTACATCTACCGGCCAGACTCCCGCCGTCTGGGAAACGTCTGCCACCAGGCAAAGTCCGTGTCTCACGGCAATTTCCCCCACTTTTTCAAGGTCAACACCATTTCCGGTCAGGTTAGACGCATGAGTACACACAATCCCCTTTGTGTGAGGCCGGATTGCCTCCTCCATGTCGCTCAAAGAAAAATTCCCATCTTGATCACAGGGCAGAATCGTCAGATCCATTCCTCTCTCCCGGCATTCATACAAAGGCCGCAGGACAGAATTATGTTCCATCCTTGTCGTAATCACATGATCCCCAAAACCAAACAGACCTTTTATCGCCATATTAAGCGCTTCCGTTGAATTCGCTGTAAAAGCAATCCTCCGGGGATCCTCCGCGTGAAAAAATCCCGCCAGCTTTTCTCTCACTGCATAAACCATCCGGGCAGCTTCCAGCGCCGGTTCCGCCGCCCCCCGCCCCGCATTTCCCATTCGGTCAAAAGCTTCCAGCACCGCCCGTTTCACTGCCTCCGGCTTTCTCAAAGATGTCGCCGCATTGTCCAAGTAAATCATCCTGCCGCCCCCTCACTCCGATCAGAAGTTTTTTTAAGCATATCACAGGCAGAAACATTTTTCCAGAAGCCCCCTCGCTTTTATACATTTCCTGCTTCCGGCCTTTCTTAAATCACCTCGTCTTCTTCCAGATATTTCCTTATCTGTCTGCCTGCTTCCGTTTTCTTTTCCCGGTATTCCCAGGGATAAAGTTTCAGATAGCGCATGATTTCCCCGTCTTCATACCCTCTCTCCAGTCCCGTGATAATCTTATACTCTGTTTCTCCAAACTTTGCAAGATCCGTTCTAAGCAGCACCCACCTGACAAAGTCCCCATGGTTTGCGTGAAGAAAGGTATACACCGGCTCTCCTGATTCTCCTGCCGGCTGATCCAGCGATAATTTTGACTCTATCCTTATCCGCCCGCTGCGCTCCCGGCGAAGCTGTTGAAATGCCTTTATCGTCCTTTCCCTTGCTCTCTCCCACAGGAAATCCCGGTCATAAATATTCCCAGCCTCTCCCCTGGCTTCCGCATACTCCAGATAGGCAGTCCCCTCACACTCTTCCTGATCCAGCCCCTTTCCGAACTTTTCACACAGCTGGCTGACAAACCGTTTCATCTGCTTCCATTCATATTCTGACATTTCTTTCTGTTTCCGCCCCATCTTCCTCCTTCTACACCATAGGTGCCTCCGCAACTTCCTGCAGCCTCCCAATCCAGCTTTTCCGCTCCTCATTCCATCCCATTCTATATTCCGCCGGAATACCATATCCTAAATTCTGCAGTTCTTCCTTCCATTCCTGAAATTTCATTCTTCCGCTCAGCGGAATCCGAAAATCTGCTTCTTCACGATCCTTTTTTATTTCAATTATCCTGTAATCCTCTGAATGGCTAAATTCCACCCAGATCTGCTCTTTTTCTGTTTTCAGAACGTCTAACAGAGATTTTCCAAAATAAGCCTCCCCCTGTCGGTTCACCTGAATCTGCATTTTCCCCGCTCCACGACCTGGCATCTGAAACCTGATCATATTTTCAAACTCTGATTTTTCTTTTGCTTTTCTCATCTCTTTCCTCCTCGTATTTTTTTCTTAAGTATACTCTATCTTCTCCCTTCAGACTATTCGCAATTTTTATAATATTTTTCCTTTTATTTCTGATAATATGCGGATAGATTTTCCAATTTATGTAATGTTACGCTAAAAGTTTCTGCTTGTGATTCTCTTTTTCGCAGATTGGCATCGACAAACACACTCTGCAATATCTGACCGCAATTCTTTCTGCCTCGGAATATATGAAGAATTTTAATTCAGATTATTTTCTCCCCATTGTTTCATAAATTCTAAGACAGGCATA
>URYM01000158.1 GCA_900552095.1 uncultured Blautia sp.
GAGGCAGTATGGCGGAGAAAAGACTGCGTTGCGGTTATACAACAGGTTCCTGTGCGGCGGCAGCTTCCCATGCGGCGGTGGAGATGCTTCTCGGGGGGGATGATGTGGAAGAAGTTCTTCTTGAGACGCCAAAAGGGATCCGGCTGCGCCTGGCGATCGAACAGATCTGCCGTGAACCGGATTTTGTTTCCTGTGCGGTCCGAAAAGACGGAGGGGACGATCCGGATGTGACTACGGGAATGTTGATTTTTGCCCGGGCGGAGAAGAAAATGTCTTCCGGTGTGGAGATTGACGGCGGAAGAGGGGTTGGCCGGGTGACGAAAAAAGGGCTGGAGCAGCCGGTGGGGGCAGCGGCCATCAACCGGGTTCCCCGGGAAATGATCACCCGGGAAGTAGAGGGTGTCTGCCGGGAAAAAAACTATAACGGCGGTATCCGGATCGAGATAAGTGCACCGGAGGGGGAGAAGATCGGGCAAAAGACATTTAACCCCAGGCTTGGCATCCAGGGAGGAATCTCAATCCTGGGCACCAGCGGCATTGTAGTTCCCATGAGTGAGGAAGCCCTGATCGCCAGTATCCGGGTGGAAATGAAGATGCTTCTGGCAAACGGAGGCCGGTATCTGGCAGTTACACCCGGAAATTACGGGGAGGCTTTTTCCAGAGAGCGGGGGGAGATCGATCCGGCCTGGTCCCTGAAATGCAGCAATTATGTGGGAGAGACTCTTGATATGGCCCGGGAACTGGGGGTGAAAGGACTCCTTTTTATTGCTCATATCGGAAAGTTTATTAAGGTTTCCGGAGGAATCATGAATACCCACTCCAGGAACAGCGACAGCCGGGCGGAACTTCTGGCGGCTCAGGCAGCCCGGGCCGGGGCGGGAGCAGAGACCATCCGCAGGATTCTGGATACCGTGACCACGGAGGAAGGGCTGGATATTCTGGAGGAAGCAGGGCTTTTGAAACCTGCGATGGAAGAAGTTGTTGCCCGGGCGGAATTTTATCTCAGGAAGCGGGCCGGGGACGGGCTTTCCGTAGGTCTGGTACTGTTTTCCAATGTGCACGGCCTGCTGGGCGAGAGTGAAAATGCAAAAGAACTGACAGAGAAAATAAAGGAACAGGAGATAGAAGATGACAGGTAAATTATACGGTGTGGGTGTAGGTCCGGGAGATCCCGAACTTTTAACGATGAAGGCCCTTCGGCTGATCCGGGAGTGCCCGGTGGTGGCGGTTCCGGGAAAAGAGGTAAAGGAGACGGTAGCTTATAAAATTGTGAGTCAGGCTTATCCGGAACTGGAGAAAAAAGAACTGGCGGGGATCCATATGCCGATGACCAAGGATTCGGAGAAACTTCAGGAGAGTCATGATGCAGCGGCTGCCCGGATAGAGGAATATCTGCGGGAAGGAAAAGATGTGGCTTTTCTGACCCTGGGGGATCCCACGGTATATTCCACTTATCTGTATGTACATAAACGGGTGGAGGCAGACGGATTTCCTGTAGAAATCATAAGCGGCATTACTTCTTTCTGTGCGGCAGCTGCCAGGATGAACATGGGGCTTGTGGAAAAAGCGGAACCTCTTCATGTGATTCCGGCCTCCTATCCGGTGGAGGAAGCGCTCCGGCTTTCCGGTACAAAGGTGCTTATGAAGGCGGGAAAGAAGATGGGCAGGGTGAAGGAAGAACTGCTGAAGCTGGATGCGGAAGTAACCATGATCGAGAACTGCGGGATGGAAGGGGAAGCCTGTTATCGGAGTGCCCGTGAGATCCCGGAGGAAGCGGGTTATTATTCCCTGATTATTGTAAAGGAGAAATAAAGGAGAAGATATGATACATTTTGTGGGCGCGGGTTCAGGGGCAGCAGACCTGATTACCGTGAGAGGAAAGAAACTGCTGGAAGAGGCAGATGTAATTATCTATGCAGGCTCCCTGGTCAATCCGGAACTGCTCTCTTATGCAAAAGAGGGCTGTCAGATTTTTAACAGTGCGAAAATGACGCTGGAGGAGGTACTGGAGGAAATGTTCCGGGCAGAGGAGACAGGACTTGTGACGGTTCGGCTGCATACCGGAGATCCCTGTGTGTACGGGGCAATCCGGGAGCAGATGGATGTGCTGGATGAGAAGGGGATATCTTATGATTACTGTCCCGGGGTCAGCTCTTTTTGCGGGGCGGCTTCCGCGCTGAATCTGGAATATACGCTTCCTAATGTTTCTCAGAGTGTGATTATCACAAGAATGGCGGGGAGAACGCCGGTGCCGGAAAAAGAAAGTATCGAATCTTTTGCGGCCCATCATGCCACCATGGTCATTTTCTTAAGTACGGGAATGCTGGAAGAGCTCTCCAGAAGACTGATCGCGGGCGGCTATACGGCCGATACCCCGGCAGCGATTGTCTATAAGGCGACCTGGCCGGATGAGAAAAAGTTTATCTGTACCGTGGGAACCCTGGCGGAGACGGCGAAGAGAGAGCAGATTACAAAAACGGCGCTGATGATCATCGGTGATGCGGTGACGCACAGTCAGTATGACCGGTCAGAGCTGTATCACCCGGAATTTACTACAGAATTCCGCAAAGGGACAGTGCGATAGGAGCAAGAGGAAAAGATGAGAGCAGCCATACTTTGTTTTACGGGAAATGGCTTACAGACAGCGAAACGGATTGCCGGGGCGATGGAAGGGCGCTGGGAAGAAGTGCGGATCTATGGAAAGAGCCGTTTTTTTGAAGAAGAAGACCTTTTGATCCCCGACGGGTCTCTTTCCGGCTGGACAGGCAGAATGTTTGACTGGGCAGATACGCTCTGTTTTGTGGGGGCAACGGGAATCGCAGTGCGTCTGATAGCTCCCTGGGTGAAAGATAAAAGACAGGATCCGGCGGTTCTGGTGACAGATGAGAAGGGTGAGTTCTGTATTCCCCTTCTCTCCGGGCATATCGGAGGGGCGAATGAACAGGCACTGTATCTTTCCGGGAAGCTTTCCATGACGCCGGTAATTACCACGGCTACCGATAAAAACAGCTGTTTTGCGGTGGATGTTTTCGCAAAGAAAAGAGATCTTCTGATCTCCAGCATGACGTATGCCAGGGAGGTTTCTGCAGCCCTTCTTGCCGGGGAGCAGGTGGGATTTGTCAGTGATTTTCCGGTGAAGGGAAAGCTGCCGGGAGGGCTGGCAGATCCGGATGGACAAAAACTGGGGATCTGCGTAAGTGCCGGGTACGGCGAGCCGCTTTTTGAAAAGACACTGTGGCTTATACCGAGAAAGATCATCCTGGGGATCGGCTGCAGAAGAGGAACGCCGGCAGAGAAGATTGAAGCTCTGGCGGAAGCTGTTTTAAAGGAAGAACAGATCTTCCGGGAAGCAGTTGTCTCGGCTGCGACGATTGACCTTAAGAAAGAGGAGGAAGGACTTCTGCAGTTCTGCGGGGACTGGCAGCTTCCTCTTGCCGTGTATACGGCGGAAGAATTAAGCGGGGCAAAAGGAGAATTTACATCCTCTTCCTTCGTCAGGGGAGTTACCGGAGTGGACAATGTCTGCGAGCGGAGCGCGCTTCTGGCGGCGGGAGAGGGAAAACTGATACACAGAAAAACAGGCCGGGACGGCGTGACCGTGGCGCTGGCCGTAAAAGAATGGAGTGTGGACTTTGAATAAAATATACGTTGTGGGCATTGGCCCGGGAAATTATGAGGAAATGACGCTGCGGGCAGCCAATGCGCTGAACGCCAGCGATGTGATCATCGGCTATACAGTCTATGTAGATCTGGTGAAAGAACATTTTGCCGGAAAAGAATTTCTGACGACACCCATGAAAAAAGAGGTGGATCGCTGTGTTATGGCTTTTGAGGAGGCAAAAAAGGGAAAGGTAGTGTCCATGATCTGCAGCGGCGATGCAGGCGTCTACGGCATGGCAGGCCTGATGTACCAGGTGGGAGCGGATTATCCGGAGGTGGAACTGGAGATCATCTCCGGAACTACGGCAGCCACAGCCGGGGCGGCAGTTCTGGGTGCGCCGCTGATCCATGATTTCTGTCTGATCAGCCTGAGTGACCTTCTTACGCCCTGGGAGAAGATTGAGTCCCGGCTCCTCCATGCGGCGGAGGCGGATTTCGTGATCTGCCTCTATAATCCATCCAGCAGGAAGCGCCATGACTATCTCCAGAAAGCCTGTGATCTGATGCTGCGCCATAAGGCGGAGGACACAGTCTGCGGTCTGGTGGGGAATATCGGCCGGGAGGGAGAACACAGCCGGATCCTGACGCTGAAGGAATTAAGAGATACGCAGGTAGATATGTTTACTACAGTTTTTATCGGAAATTCCCAGACCAGAAATCTCCATGGGAAAATGGTGACGCCCAGAGGATATAAGAATGTATAAAATTCTGATTTTTGCAGGTACCAGGGAGGGGCGGGAACTGGCAGAGTACTGTGACAGGAATGCGGTTCCGGCATTTGTCTGTGTGGCTACGGAATACGGGGAACAGCTGCTCCCCGAAGGAGAAAATCTCTCCGTCTCCCATGAGCGGCTGACCGGTTCGGAGATGGAAGAACTGATGATCCGGCTGGGGCGCCCCACGGTGATCGACGCCACCCATCCCTATGCGGCAGTGGTGACAGAAAATATCCAGACGGCCTGCAGGCGTACCGATACGCCGTATCTGCGTCTGGTACGCCGGGAGACGGAACTTTCAGACCGGGATGTGATCTGGAAAGACAGTCTCCGGGAGGCAGTGGATTATCTGGAGACGCAGGAGGGGAAAATCCTGGCAGTGACCGGCAGCAAGGAGCTGGCGGAGTATACCAGGCTTACGGATTATCGGGAGCGGGTCTTTGCCAGAGTTCTGTCGCTGGCCAGTGTAGCGTCTGTCTCTTATACACATCTGACGCTGCCGACGATCTTACGCGTGTAGATC
>URYM01000159.1 GCA_900552095.1 uncultured Blautia sp.
GTTCAAAAGGCAGTTTTCGCAGCGGATACAGCTGTTCTTTCGTCAGCATATTCGCGTACGGGCTGGTGTCACACAGATACGCCATCGTATCACTGCCGGAACCGGTATATTTCATACTGGCTTTTTTACATTTTCCATACAGCCATTTCGGTGAAACATGAAATAGTTTCAAAAAGAAATGAACACAGGCACAGATTCCGTGAGCTGCCTTCTTCTTAAAACCGGTAAATGGAAGAACCGGATAAGGAAGCGCCCTGAGAATCATCATTTTGCTCCAGAACCAGGCTGCATGAGCCTGCCTTTTCAGTTTCCGCGGATCATCCGCCACCTCATCCAGCGCATAGATATCAAGGAAAATGCCGAAGTTACAGTGAACATCCTTCAACGGCTCCTCCCAGAAAACCGTTCCGTTTTTACACCATCTGGTGGTCATCAGCGGATAGTTTTCATCTGTCTCTGCATTCAGAATATAATAGCGGTCCTTATAATCCCGGGCTGCAATTTCCAGAAACTTTTCGTAATCTGCCCTGGGAAGCCCTACATCGATATCATCATCCCATGGAATAAACCCCTGATGACGCAGGGCACCGATTCCGGTGCCCGCCAGGGCAAAATAGGTAAGATGATGCTTCTCGCAGATTTCCAGAAAACTTTCTAAGATTTCCAGCTCAATATTCTGAACCGCCTTTAATGTTTCCGCATCGTATTCTCTACTCATCTTTATGTCTCCAACTGTTCTATATTATCTTATTTCTTCTCTAATTGCAACACCATGCACACGGTTTCCCCTTCCATATACTGGATTTTAACCGTATCGCCCTCTTTCAGAGCAACAACGGAAAGGAATTCTTTCACCGGCACATCAAAAATCTTCTCGTCTCCCTCCAGCACCAGATAAAAATGAGAATTACCGTCGATAACGCTCTGAGCAATGCGTGCGATCGTTCCGGTGATTTCTTCCGCTGACTCGGTACTTCCCTCTTCCACGATGCCGTCTTCGCTCAAAAGTTTCACATAATTCTGTTCACACTCTGCCGCCGTATCGCCGATAGCCACACTCTGATATTTCTGTACATTCACCATGGCATATTTTTTCACCAGACCGGCATCATCTTTCAAGGCCATAAAGTACGTGGGCTGGTTGGAAATATTCAAAAGCAGGGGGAAAGCCGCCTGATAGCCCAGGTTCTGTACCTGTCCTTCCGCAGAAGACATGGCAGAAGATTCCTCTGCCCCTGACACAGAATAATATCTCGTCTCCATTGTTCTCTGGTTCATCAGCACAAATCCTACAATAGACTGATCCCCGCTCACAGAGGTAACTCCGGTGTACACCCACACGTCATCATCAATAGCCAGATAATTATAATCTGTCGTTGTCATCAGACAGCCTTTCTGTCCGAAGATACTGTTGATAAATCCGTTTACCATTTTTCCATGGTAATCATAAAGCTCAATCAAAAGGTCTGCCGGATAAGCCCGATCCACCCACTGAGGGCAGTCCTCGATGGCATAATCCGTACATTCTCCGGTCTGGGCATTGCAGAGAACAACTCTTCCAATTGTCTGTCCGCCAAACAGGCCGATATTAAACTTCTTCACAGGGCAGACCCAGTAAGGAACTCCATCGTCATCAATCTCAAAGCTGAGCTGATCAAAAATATAAGTCGGGTAATTAAAACGCAGATGGCGGTAAATGTTCCGGTTAAAGTATTCCGCTTCCGAATAACGGATTGGCTCGTCCAGTTTTACCAGCTCTGTCTCCTGATTCGTCATATCAATTCGGATATAAGCCGGAATTCCGTTTGCCTGATTAGTCAGCCACTTGATCGGGCTGGCATAGACGAGGGGCGTTACCCTCATGGGTTTGTTCTGATAATTAATCTGGGAATACAGATCGCTGACCTCAAACTGGGAAACCATATCTACCATACTTCCCATCTTCCGGTTTCCCAGAAGCTCTGCAGAGTCTTTGTCCAGCAGAGGAATCTGATCAAAACTGATCTGCTTGATATCTTCCGCAAAGTCTCTCTCTTCCGGCTGAATCAGTTCATGATATTTTTTTGCATTTACAATCGGTGAGGAGAGCACGCTTCCCACGACAAAGATCACTACCAGAAGACCGGCCGCACCCAGTCCTATCGTTACAACTCTCCTCTCTCCGTCTGTCATATCATAACGGCTTCTGATCTTTCTGCGGATCACAAAAGCCGCTACCAGCAGAAGCACAAAGGCAATAATAAAAAACCAAAAGCCGGTGGAATGAATATTGATCGCCGGAAGTTCTATATAGTAATAGACCGCGGCAATCAGCACGACCAGAAGCACACTCAAAACCTTCCATTTTTTCATGTTACAATACTCCCTTCCTGAGATACAGCAAAAGAGGGGGGAAAATCCCCCCTCCTGCTGCTTTTTTTACATTTCTTCCGTATCTGTCACCGCACTGGCTCTGGCTTCAATCTCTCTGGCCTGAACATCGGAAGGAGCCTGCTCGTAACGCGCAAACTCATAGGAAAAATCTCCGCTTCCTCCCGTCATAGAGCGCAGTACAGTAGAGTAGCCATAAATCTCCAGCTGAGGAACATCTGCTTCGATCACAGTATTGCCTCTGCTGTCCGGATTCATTCCCAGCACTCTTCCGCGGCGCTTATTCAGATCTCCCATTACGTCGCCTGTATACTTGTCAGCAACCGTCACCTTCATCGTCACGATGGGTTCCAGCAGAACTGGTGATGCCTCCATAAAGCCCTTTTTGAAAGCCATAATAGAAGCTGTCTTGAAAGCCATCTCGGAAGAATCCACCGGATGGTAAGATCCATCATAGAGGATTCCTTTCACACCCACTACCGGATAAGCCGCCAGCGGTCCCTTCTGAACTGCTTCCTGCAGGCCTTTTTCCACGGCCGGGAAGTAATTCTTCGGTACGGCACCGCCCACAACGACCTGTTCAAAAACGTAGGGGGTCTCCAGATCTCCGGACGGTTCAAATTTCATTTTAACATGACCATACTGTCCGTGTCCACCAGATTGTTTCTTATATTTTGCTTCTACGTCTGCATTCTTGCGGATCGTCTCCCGGAAAGCCACTTTGGGCTTGGAAAGTTCAATGTCCACTTTATATTTTTCTTTTAATTTGCTCACCACAATCTCCAGCTGCTGATCTCCGATTCCGTAAAGCAGCGTCTGCCGGTTGGCAGAATCATTCACAACCCGGAGCGTCTGATCTTCCTGTGCCAGCTTGTTAAGAGCCTGTGCCGCCTTATCCACATCCGCTTTATTCGGTACTTTGTAGCGCTTACAGGTATACGGAGTAGAGATCTCCGGTTTTCCGTAGAGAACCGGTGCTGCCTTCGTTGCCAGCGAATCTCCTGTTTTTGTAACGGAAAGTTTTCCGATCGCGCCGATGTCACCCGCATGAAGTTCCGGAACTTCAATCGGCTTCGATCCTTCCAGCACATAAAGTTTGCCCACCTTTTCCTCTGTATCCTGCGTCACATTGAGCAGGGTATCGTTTGCTTTGATTACTCCGGAGCAGACCTTGATCATGGAATACTTTCCAAGGAACGGATCTGCGATCGTCTTGAACACCGTTGCTGATTTGCTGGCCGTAAAATCATAATCCGCCATAAAAAGTTCGCTGGTATTGCTCATAATACCGGCCCGCTCCCGCAGATTGGGGCTGGGGAAATATCCGCAGATATCATCCAGAAGGTTGGCAACGCCCTGCAGCTGCACCGGAGATCCCATGCAGACCGGAACCAGGCTGCCGTCGCGCACGCACATAGCCAGAGCCGCTCCGATCTCAGCCACAGAAAACTCTTCACCGGCAAAATAGCGGTCCATAAATTCTTCGCTCGTCTCTGCCACGGCTTCCATCAGGATTTCTCTGTATTTCTCCAGATACTCCACAGAATAATCCGGAATCTCGCATTCCACTTTTTTCCCTTTTTCCACGTAACGGCGTCCCTTATTTTTTACGATGTTGATATAACCCACAAATTTTCCGTTCTCACGGATGGGCATATGTAAGGGCGCCACCTGCTTGCCGTACCGCTCTGTGAGGTCTTCCACGATCTCCCGGTAACTCACCTCATCATTATCCATGCCGGTGACAAAGATCATTCTGGGAAGATTATATTTCTCACAGATATCCCAGGCCTTCTGTGTACCGATCTGAACGCCGTCTTTTCCGGAAACAACGATCACTGCCGCATCTGCCGCTGCCGCTGCCTCTTCTACTTCCCCCACAAAATCGAAAAATCCCGGCGTATCCAGCACATTGATCTTCATTTTATCCCAGAGAACGGGAACCATCGTCGTGCTGATTGAAAATTTTCTTTTAATCTCTTCTTTATCAAAATCACTGATCGTGTTGCCATCTGCTACTTTGCCAAGGCGGCTGGTGATGCCCGACAGATATGCCATCGCCTCTACCAGACTGGTTTTTCCTGCCCCGCCGTGACCCAGGATTACTACGTTGCGAATTCGTTCAGTTCTGTAAACATCCATAAGTAACTACCTCCAAACATTTAGTATGGATATATAATACTAAATTTATTCGATAATTTCAAGTTATTTGTCTAATTCCAACAATATTTTTTAGAAAATTGTATTTTCTCACGGACATTTTTATTTTCCCGCTTTAAAGCAGTAAATTATTGACATTTGTACCTATCTGAATTACAATAAAACAAGCCAATCTTATTACACAGGAAGGAATTAATGCTATGATTATTGTAATGAAACCGCATGCCCCCGAGGAAGCGGTAAAACAGGTTGCTTCTCTTATTGAAAAACATGGCCTGGAGACCCATCTCTCCCAGGGCCGCCAGGTGACCTGTCTCTTATACACATCTCCGAGCCCACGAGACCGTACTAGATCTCG
>URYM01000160.1 GCA_900552095.1 uncultured Blautia sp.
TTCCGTATTTTAAATGTGATTCGATTTAGAATTTACCAGCTTTAGCGGCTTCCTCAATGGAAACTGCAACTGCAACAGTCATACCAACCATCGGGTTATTACCAGCACCGATCAGACCCATCATCTCTACGTGAGCCGGAACAGAAGAGGAACCTGCGAACTGTGCATCAGAATGCATACGGCCCAGAGTATCGGTCATTCCGTAGGAAGCCGGTCCTGCTGCCATATTGTCCGGATGCAGGGTACGGCCGGTACCACCGCCGGAAGCTACGGAGAAGTATTTCTTTCCTGCCTCAATGCGCTCTTTCTTATAAGTACCTGCAACAGGATGCTGGAAACGAGTCGGGTTGGTGGAGTTTCCGGTGATGGAAACATCAACGTTCTCTTTCCACATGATGGCAACGCCTTCGCGGACATCGTTTGCTCCGTAGCAGTTTACCTTCGCACGGGGACCGTCAGAGTAAGCTTTGCGGAATACCTCTTTCAGTTCTCCGGTATAGTAATCATACTGAGTCTCTACATAGGTAAATCCATTGATACGTGCAATGATCTGTGCAGCGTCTTTTCCAAGACCGTTCAGGATAACACGCAGCGGTTTCTGACGAACTTTGTTTGCTTTCTCTGCAATACCGATAGCACCCTCAGCAGCTGCGAAAGATTCATGTCCTGCCAGGAATGCGAAGCAGTCGGTATCCTCTTCCAGAAGCATTTTACCCAGATTTCCATGTCCCAGACCTACTTTACGCTGATCTGCCACAGAACCGGGGATACAGAATGCCTGCAGACCCTCACCGATTGCTGCTGCTGCATCTGCTGCTTTTTTGCAGCCCTTCTTGATCGCGATAGCTGCACCTACAATATAAGCCCAGCATGCGTTCTCAAAGCAGATCGGCTGAATACCTTTTACCTGATCGTACACGTTCAGGCCGGCATCCTTGGTGATCTTCTCAGCTTCTTCCAGGGAAGCAATTCCATAGCTATTCAGAACAGCGTTAATTTTATCAATACGTCTTTCATAAGATTCAAATAAAGCCATTTTCCTTACCTCCTCAATTACTCTTTTCTCGGGTCAATGATCTTAACAGCATCTGCAACACGGCCATACTGTCCGCTGGCTTTCTCCCATGCAGTGGTGGGATCATCGCCCTGCTTGATGAAGTCGGTCATCTTGCCCAGGTTTACGAACTTGTAGCCGATGATACAGTCATCTGCATCCAGTGCAATACCGGTTACATAGCCCTCTGCCATCTCCAGGTAACGAGGTCCTTTTTTCAGAGTTCCGTACATGGTACCAACCTGAGAACGCAGTCCCTTGCCCAGGTCTTCCAGGCCTGCACCGATGGGAAGTCCGTCCTCGGAGAACGCGCTCTGCGTACGTCCGTAAACGATCTGCAGGAACAGCTCTCTCATAGCAGTGTTGATAGCGTCACAAACCAGGTCTGTATTCAATGCCTCCAGAAGCGTTCTGCCCGGCAGGATCTCAGCTGCCATTGCTGCAGAGTGGGTCATACCGGAGCATCCTAAAGTCTCAACCAATGCTTCCTGAATAATACCGTCCTTTACATTCAGGGTCAGCTTACATGCACCCTGCTGAGGAGCACACCAGCCCACACCGTGGGTCAGACCGGAGATATCCTTAATCTCTTTTGCCTGTACCCATTTTGCTTCCTCCGGGATCGGAGCTGCGCCGTGATTAACGCCTTGAGCAACAGGACACATCATTTCTACTTCATGTGAATAAATCATTGTAAGACTCCTTTCAAACATATAATCTTTTGAGATATGTATCCCATGCAGTCCTTTTTATTAAGAACCACATATATATCATATTTTCGCATAAACTGACAGATTAGTCCAGAAAAATTTTTATTTCCTGTCATTTTTTCACTCCGCCGCTTCCATCCGGGAAAAACTCCTGCTCCCGGCCAGCATAAGCAGCGCTGCTGCCAGACACTCTGCCAGGATCCCCACCGCCAGTCCCACGGCCGGTCCGGCCAGAACATGAAGAGCTGCAATCACCGGAACCGCCAAAAGCACCGCCGTGAGAGATAAAAACAGCTTCAGAAGCGATCTTCCGTAAGAGGGAACCGACCCTAGATACGTCTCACAGATCACATCTGCATAAAGTTTTACCGCCCCCATGGCTACAAAAAAAGGAAGATAAATCAGAAGATACCACAGCGGCAGACGCAGCACGATGCTTAAAGGCACTATAATAATCCCTCCGTTCACCGCATTTACCACATGTTCCATCAACGTCGCATACCACAGCTTTTTAAAAGGCCGGTCCGGAATGAGAAAAATATAAGGGTTTTCCCGCTCTTTACTCCAGCGGTTTTGCTGGCCGGAAAAGAGAATGATATAGTATAAAAGCCCCAGAGGAATTACATAAAAACGAAAATCCCCCATATTTCTCAAAGTTTCCAGAACACTTCCCTCCCGGCAGATCATCCAGGTCACAAAAACTGCTACAAAAAGAGCCCACACCGTACGGCTGCCAAAGAGAAATCCCCGTCTCTTTTTTGCCTCCAGATACTGCCGGTAAAAAACCGCCTTTGCTCCTCCGCCCCGGTACTTTACAAACGTCCGGCGGAGAGGCCGCTTTTTCGCCGAACTTTTTGCCTGTCCTTTTTTTGCCCGGTTTCTTGCCTCCTGGTAATCATCCGCAAATTTCATAGCGTCTTCATAGTACTGACCACTGCATTTCATCCGATATGCCAGAATAAAAAGAGCAAGCAGCGCAAGCAGGTACAAAAGAGCAGCTGTCACGGAAAGCAGTTCCGGCCCAAGGAACAGGAGGCGGTAAACGCCAATCTCCCATCCCAGGATCGGAATCATCTGAATCCACTTTCCGGAAAGAAACTCAAGCACAGTCTGCCAGGACATTCCATTTTTCCAGATCATTCCTGCCCCCATCACCAGAAAACAGCCGATCATCAGATACATCAGGCGGCCAAACGCTCTGTTCGTCCTCTCCGAAAAGCGTTCATTTCCGTAGAGGCAGATCACCAGACATACTTCCATCGCTCCGCTTCCCAAAATACTGAACAGTGCAAAAAGAATCATTTCTCCCACTCCCACATGAAACCAGAAAACTCCGGCCGGAATCAGAAGCAGAGAGATAAAAATATTTGAAATCTGCGTCCGTACACAGGCATGGAACAGCGGAAGTTTGGGGGATACCGGAGCCGGAAATACCATCTGCACATCACAGGGCAGAAACAGAAGCCCCTTTCGCTTTGCATACGCCGCATAATTCGCCGGTCCAAAATAGAGCTGGATCGCAGTCAGAAACAGAACAAAATATTCCGGCCGGTCAAGGCTTGTCTCCCGGATGATCTTTCCCAGCCCCGGCAGCATCAGGAAAGCATAGAGTCCCATCAGGCAGAGAAAAACCCAGGTGCCTGCTTTTTTCAGGGATCTTCGGATCCTGTTTTTTGTACCGGTCAGATGCAGATAAAGAAGTCCTCGCATCAGCCTTCCTCCTTCCTCTCTTCCTGTTCCGTCACAGAGAAAAACAGCTGATCCAGATGCTTCTCCCCCACCTCATCTCTTTTATAAGTTCCCAGAATCTTTCCCTTTTCCATCACACAGACCACATCCCAGAGTTCTTCCACCATCTCCAGCATATGGGTACTGATCAGCACAGTCGCTCCCTGCTCTTTCAGTTCCAGTATTATCTCCTTTAACTCCCGGATCGCCTTCGGATCCAGCCCAACCATAGGTTCATCCAGCAGAATCACCTTCGGATGGATCAAAAGGGCACAGCAGATACTCACTTTCTGCATCATTCCCTTGGAAAGTTCATCCCCCATCTTATCCGCCTTGTCAAGCAGATCCAGCCGTTCCAGAAGCTGATCCATCTCCTTCTCTTCTATGTCCAGCCGATAAGCTCTTCGGATATACTCCAGGTGCTCCCTCACCGTCAGAGAAGAAAAAAGAGCTGGTATCTCCGGCACATAGCCAAAGACTTTTTTCGCCTCCAGGCTTCTTGCCTCTCTCCCCTGGATCCATATCTCGCCTTCATATTTTAAGAGGCCGGCGATACTTTTAATAACCGTAGACTTTCCCGCCCCATTCGGCCCCAGAAGAATTCCCACCGTCTGATTTGGCAGACTGAAATTGATCTGATCCGCTGCCTTCATTGTCCCATAAGTTTTTGTCAGTTCTTTTACTTCCAGCATCTTTCTCCTCCCTTTATTACAATATTTTCTTTATTTTATCTGGATTTTTAGGAGATTACAACTGATTTTTTTCTTAATAGGCATTTCCTATAGGTATTTCCTATAGAAAATATCACAAAATACAATTATCTATTTTTACCTTAGAATGGTATAGTAAAAGTAACAAGTCAGGGATTGTTAAATACATAACGAAAGGAAGAGATACGAATGAGTGCAGAAAAAATACTGATTCTCGGAGGCGTGGCAGCCGGTACCAAAATCGCTGCCAAATTAAAACGGGAGAACCGTGATTTTCAGGTAACCATCCTGACTGCCGGGAAAGATATTTCCTACGCAGGCTGCGGACTCCCCTACTACGTGGGCGATGTGATCCACGAAAAAGGAGAACTGATCGTAAACACTCCTGAAAAATTCAAAGCGCTGACCGGCGTAGAGGTTCTTACTCTCACAGAAGCCACTGCAGTTCACCCTGATACCAAAACGGTGGACGCCAGAAATCTGGAAACAGGCGAAACGGCCTCCTACAACTATGACAAGCTGGTCATTGCCACGGGAGCTTCTCCCTTTGTTCCTGAGATCCCGGGTCGGGAACTGAAAAATGTGTTCGTCATGCGGACCCCCGACGCTGTCTCTTATACACATCTCCGAGCCCACGAGACCGTACTAGATCTCG
>URYM01000161.1 GCA_900552095.1 uncultured Blautia sp.
GCGTAAGATCGTCGGCAGCGTCAGATGTGTATAAGAGACAGACCGGAAACTGAAAGGTTACAGCGTGGAGACTCCGGATGATCTTATGAGTGTGCTGGAGCAGGTGAAAGAGGACAGAAAAAATGGAAAATAAAGAGAAAAAAATCGCTCTGGTTACAGGTGCCGGCCGGGGAATTGGCCGGGCGATTGCAAAAAGGCTGGCCGGGGATGGGATTTTCGTTCTTATAAATTACTGCAGTTCCGGGAAGGAAGCAGAGGAAGTTTTAAAAGAGATCCAGCTGGGCGGAGGGGACGGCGCCTGTGTACAGGCGGACGTATCAGATTTTGCCCGGACAGAAGAGATGATAAAGGAAATAATCCGGGAATACGGCCATATTGATATTCTCGTCAATAATGCAGGGATTACCAGAGACGGGCTGATTATGCGAATGACGGAGGAAGACTTTGACCGGGTGCTTGAGATCAATCTGAAGGGATGTTTCCATACGATCCGCCACTTGAGCCGCTGGTTTTTAAAGCAGAAGTATGGAAGAATCATTAACATTGCTTCTGTGGTGGGAATTGCGGGAAATGCGGGACAGGCAAATTACAGTGCCTCAAAGGCCGGGATCATAGGGCTTACCAAATCTGCAGCCAGGGAACTGGCCGGCAGGGGCATTACAGTCAATGCGGTGGCGCCGGGATTTATTGAGACAGAGATGACAGAGGTTCTGTCAGATCAGGTGAAGGAACGGGCGGCGGCGCAGATTCCGATGGGAACATTCGGGAAGGCGGAAGATGTGGCGGAGGCAGTCGCATTTCTGGCATCAGACAGAGCGGCATATATCACAGGTCAGGTGCTGCAGGTAGACGGCGGCATGGTTATGTAGGGGGACGTATGGATAAGAGAAGAGTGGTTGTGACGGGAATGGGGGCGGTGACTCCGGCAGGACTTTCAGTGGAAGAGTTCTGGAATTCTGTAAAAAAAGGGAAAAATGGTTTCGCTCCTATCACATATTTTGATACATCAGATTATAAAGTAAAGCTGGCAGCCGAGTTAAAAGGATTTGATCCTGCCGGGTATATGGATTTTAAATCGGCCAGACGGATGGAAGCTTTCTGCCAGTATGCGGTGGCAGCGGCCAGAGAGGCATTTGACCAGGCGGGATTTGATATGGAAAAAGAAGATCCCTGCCGGATGGGCTGTTCTGTGGGAAGCGGAATCGGAAGTCTGCAGGCAGTGGAGCGGGCAACCAGGGCAGTTGACCGGAAGGGGCCGGGGCGTATTCAGCCGCTGGTAGTGCCTATGATGATCTCCAATATGGCAGCGGGAAACGTTTCTATCCAGCTTGGATTAAAAGGAAAGAGCATTAACGTGGTGACAGCCTGCGCGACGGGAAGCCATTCCATCGGGGAGGCTTACCGGTGTATTCAGTACGGGGATGCGGATGTGATGATAGCAGGAGGCACAGAAGCATCTATCTGCGAGACCGGAATCGGAGGATTTCAGGCGCTGACCACGCTTTCTGTGTCTACAGATCCCGATCGCTGTTCCATTCCTTTTGATAAGGAGCGGAATGGGTTTGTCATGGGAGAGGGAGCGGCAGTGGTGGTTCTGGAAGAACTGGAACATGCAAGAAAGCGGGGAGCCAGGATTTACGGGGAAATCGCAGGGTACGGAGCAACCAGCGATGCCCACCATATCACAGCGCCGGCAGATGACGGGGAGGGAGCGGCAAGAGCCATGGAGCTGGCATTGAAAGAGGGCGGACTGGAAAAAGAAGCGCTGACTTATATCAATGCCCATGGCACCAGCACCCACCATAACGATCTTTTTGAGACAAGAGCAATTAAAAAGCTGTTCGGTGAACATGCATACCGGCTGAAAATCAATTCTACCAAATCTATCGTGGGTCATATGCTGGGAGCGGCCGGGGCGATTGAATGCATTGCCTGTTTCAAGCAGATGGAGGAAGGATATCTGCATCCCACCTTTGGATATAAAGAAAAAGATCCGGAACTGGATCTTAACTATATGCCGGAGGGAAGCAGGGAGAAGATTTCTTATGCGCTGAGTAATTCTCTTGGATTTGGAGGCCATAATGCCAGTCTTCTTCTGAAGAGATGGGAGGAATAGATATGGAGATCAATCAGATTTTACAGATTCTGCAGGCAGTTTCTGACTCGGAAGTGGAAAAATTTGCGCTGGAAGAAGGAAACCTGAAGCTGCAGATCAGAAAAGCAGATAAGAGAAAGACGGCGGCTGCGGAAGCCGTATGTTCAGAGAATCCCCGAAAGGAAGAGAAGAAAGAGAGTGGGGTGCAGATCAAAGCGCCGCTGGTGGGAACTTTTTATACTGCCCCCTCTCCGGAGGAAGAGAACTTCGTACAGGTGGGAGATCATGTGGAGAAAGGTCAGACGCTGGGAATTATAGAAGCAATGAAGCTGATGAATGAGATTCAGAGCGAAAAAGAGGGGATCATAAAGGCGGTTCTGGTGGAAAATGAACAGCTGGTAGAGTATGGACAGCCTCTTTTTCTGATCGGATAGGAGGAGAGATGGCCGTACTGACAACAAAGGAAATTATGGAGATTATTCCCCACCGTCAGCCTTTTCTTCTGGTAGATACCATCGAGGAACTGGAGCCGGGAAAAAGGGCAGTGGGGAAAAAATGTGTTTCTTACAATGAGCCGTATTTTGCCGGGCATTTTCCGGGGGAACCGATTATGCCCGGTGTTCTTATTATAGAAGCGCTGGCACAGGTGGGAGCCGTGATTGCACTGTCAGAGCCGGAAAATAAAGGAAAACTGGCAATCTTTGGTGGAATCGGCAAAGCCAGATTCCGAAGAAAAGTAGTGCCCGGAGATGTACTGACGCTGGAAGTGGAAATTTTAAGCCGGAAAGGGCCGGTGGCAGTGGCGAAGGCGTGCGCTTTTGTGGAGGGAAAGCCTGCGGCAGCAGCAGAGCTGACGGTTATGATTTCCTGAGGAGAAAAGAGATGTTTAAGAAGATTTTAATTGCCAACAGAGGAGAAATTGCGGTTCGCATTATTCGCACCTGCCGGGCAATGGGGATACGAACGGTGGCCGTGTACTCGGAGGCAGACAGGGAAGCGCTGCATGCTCAGCTGGCAGATGAGGCTGTCTGTATCGGAGCAGCTCCGGCATCGGAGAGTTATCTTCTGGCAGAGCGGATCTTAAGCGCCTGCCTGGCGTCAGGGGCGGAGGCAATCCATCCGGGATTTGGATTTCTGTCAGAAAACAGCCGTTTTGCCAGGATGTGTGAAAAGTGCGGAATCGTTTTTATCGGTCCCTCCCCTCAGGTTATGGAGCTGATGGGAAATAAATCAAGAGCCAGAAGTACCATGGAGAAAGCCGGGATTCCTGTGGTTCCCGGAGGAGACAGACCGGTCACGGAAGCGGAGGAGGCAAAGAAGCTGGCAGATGAAATCGGGTATCCGCTGATGATAAAAGCCGCTTTGGGCGGCGGAGGGAAAGGCATGCGGGTGGCTGCTTCGGAGGAAGAATTTGCAGAAGCTTTTCAAGTTGCACAGCTGGAGTCGGTGAGAGCTTTTGGGGACGGCATCATGTATCTGGAGAAATATATAGAAGAACCGCGTCACGTGGAGATTCAGATCCTGGCAGACTGTCAGGGAAATACAGTTCAGCTGGGAGAAAGGGACTGTTCTGTTCAGAGGCATCATCAGAAGGTGCTGGAGGAATCGCCCTGTTGTGCCCTTTCACCGGAAATCAGGAAAAAACTGGGAGATACGGCGGTGAGCGCTGCGAAGGCAGTGGGGTATGAGAGTGCCGGAACGATAGAATTTCTGATGGACAAAGAGAAAAACTTTTATTTTATGGAAATGAACACCAGAATCCAGGTGGAACATCCGGTGACCGAAATGATCACAGGGATCGATCTGATCCGGGAGCAGATCTGTATTGCAGCGGGACGTCCTCTTTCGGTGCGGCAGGAGGAAATAGGATTTCGCGGCCATGCAATTGAGTGCAGGATCAATGCGGAGGATCCCGGAAATAACTTTTGTCCCTGTCCAGGCACGATAGAAGATGTATATTTTCCCGGGGGCTGCGGGGTGCGTATCGATACGGCGGTATACAGCGGATATGAAATTCCCCCCTATTATGATTCTATGATTGCCAAAGTAATTGTGCAGGATCGAAGCAGGAAAGAAGCGATAGACAGAATGTGCAGCGTCCTGGGAGAGCTGATTCTGACGGGAGTAAAGACGAATATTGATTTTCTGTATGATATTTTACAGGAAGAAGATTTCCGGAAGGGGAAGATCACGACGGACTTTATCCCGGGACATTTTAATCTGTAAGGAAGGGAAAGAATGGTAAAGTTAAAGGATATGTTTCGGAAAACGGCAGACATTTCCACAGGGGAGGGGCGGAAAAAGGTGGAAAAGAAGCCGGAGGTTCCCCGGGGGATGTGGACAAAGTGCCCTGTCTGCGGAGAACTTCTGTATCGGGAAGATGTGATAGAGAATCATTATGTCTGTCCGAAATGTTCCGGCTGCTTCAGGATCACAGCGAAAACAAGGATCCGCATGATTGCAGATCCGGGAACGTTCACAGCCTGGGGGGAAGAAATCTGTGGAAAAAACCCTCTTGCTTATCCGGAATATGAGGAAAAACTGGAGGAACTTCAGGAAAGAACGGGACTTTCGGAGGCGGTGATCATCGGAAGTTGCAGGATCCAGGGGGAAAAAGCAGTGCTTGGTGTCTGTGATTCCCGTTTTCTGATGGGAAGCATGGGATACGCGGTGGGCGAACGGATTACGGCAGCTTTTGAGAGAGCTGTCTCTTATACACATCTCCGAGCCCACGAGACCGTACTAGATCTCGT
>URYM01000162.1 GCA_900552095.1 uncultured Blautia sp.
CTCCCATCTCTTTCGTTCCCACCAGATGACAGCCCGGTGGGAATATTAACCCGGGCCGCCGCCATCAGAAGTCCCGGCACATTTTTATCACAGTTGGGAACCATAACCAGGGCGTCAAACTGATGTGCCATCGCCATGCACTCCGTGGAATCTGCGATCAGATCTCTTGTCACAAGCGAATACTTCATTCCGATATGACCCATGGCAATACCGTCGCAGACTGCAATGGCCGGAAATACAACAGGAGTTCCTCCCGCCATGGAAACGCCCATCTTTACTGCCTCTACGATTTTATCCAGGTTCATATGCCCCGGCACAATCTCATTATAGGAACTTACGATACCCACCAAAGGCCGTTCCATCTCTTCTTTTGTCAGTCCCAGCGCATTTAAAAGCGAACGGCTGGGTGCCGCCTGCATTCCCTTTTTTATTGCATCACTTCTCATAACCCGTTTTTCTCTCCTCTTTCTTTTTTCCGTCTCTTCTCAGGCTTTTACCGGCGCAACAGCCGCTGCGATCCGGTCTCCCATCTCTTTCGTTCCCACCAGATGACAGCCCTCCGACATAATATCACCGGTCCGGTAACCTTCCTCCAGCACCTTCTGGACTGCCGCTTCCACTGCAGAAGCTTCTTCATCCAGATCAAGGGAATAGCGGAGCATCATAGCCGCCGACAGGATCGTGGCGATGGGATTGGCCTTATCCTGTCCCGCAATATCCGGAGCTGATCCATGGCTCGGCTCATACAGACCAAATTTCGTCTCATTTAAGCTGGCAGAAGAAAGCATTCCGATGGAGCCCGTCACCATGCTGGCTTCATCAGAGAGAATATCGCCAAACATATTTTCCGTCAGGATCACATCGAACTGTCCGGGATCTCTCACCAGCTGCATGGCACAGTTATCCACCAGCATATGCTCCAGCTCTACCTGCGGATACTCTTTTGCCACCTCTTCCACCACAGCTCTCCAGAGCCTGGAGGAATCCAGCACATTGGCCTTATCCACGCTGGTAACCTTCCCTCTTCTCTTTCCCGCAATATCAAAAGCACGGCGGGCAATCCGGCGGATTTCATGCTCATCATAGTTCAGCGTATCGGTCGCCCGGCGGATACCGTCTATTTCTTCTGTCCGTCTCTCTCCAAAGTAAAGACCTCCTGTCAGTTCCCGCATGATCATCAGATCAAATCCCTCTCCGATGATCTCATCCCGCAGGGGACAGGCGGCTTTCAGTTCTTTATATAAATAGGCGGGACGCAGATTGGCAAAAAGATTCAGCGCTTTCCTTATGCCCAGAAGTCCGGCTTCCGGTCTCTTGGCCGGCTCCAGCTGATACCAGGGTGAGGTCTTCGCATCTCCACCGATGGATCCCATCAGGACTGCATCCTGCTCCTTCGCTTTCTCTATGGTCTCTTCTGTCAGCGGCACCCCGTGCACGTCGATGGATGCTCCTCCCAGCAGCAGGCTGGTATAGGAAAAATGATGCCCGTACAGGCTGCACACCTGATCCAGCACTTTTTTTGCCTCCGCCACAATTTCCGGTCCGATTCCGTCTCCGGAAATCAATCCTATCTGAAAATTCATCCGCTATCCCTCCATGCTTTTAGACTGTTTCTTATAATCATAATCCTTTTTCCCTCTTTTTTCAACAAAAAAAAGGCGGGAAAGGGGGTTCCCGGCCTTTTCGGCTATGCCAATTTTTTATTCCTTCTATTCTCTGAGTTTATCTGATCCGCTCATAAAAGAAAAGCCGGGATTACCTCCCCGGCTCTTCTCTTTTGAAACACCGCCGCTTACTGTGCGCTGTCCATCTTCTCAACTTCAGCAATCGCTGCCTTCCGCATGGGAATACGGCAGTTCTTATTGTTTCCAAATTCTACAATCACATCTTCATCCGTGATGTCGATAATGATTCCGTAAAATCCGCTGGTGGTAACCACCGCGTCACCTACTGCCATAGAAGCCAGCATGGCGTTCACACGCTTCTGCTCCTTCTTCTGGGGACGAATCATCATGAAATACATCAGTGCGAAAATTGCCACGATCCAGATCAGTGAAAATCCAATACTGGCAGCACCGGCTGTTGCTAAAACCATGTTTCATTCCTCCTACTTTGTCCTTGCTCCACATTCGCTCTGTGGGCGCTATTACAATAATACACAATTTCCCTTACAAGAGCAAGCATTTTCTTACAGTTTTTTTACAATTGCTGATTTTCCTTCTCCCCCTGAAGAAAGCCGTCCAGCTTGGCTCTCTTATAGCTCTGATAGTTTCCGGCCTCTATCGCTGCCCGGATCTCCTCCATCATCGTATTATAAAAATACAAATTATGCAGCACACAGAGGCGCATGCCCAGCATCTCCTTTGCCTTGAGCAGATGGCGGATGTAAGCCCGGCTGTAGCTGCGGCACGCCGGACACTGACATCCCTCCTCGATCGGCCGGGGATCCAGTTCATATCTGGCATTGAACAGATTTAATTTTCCATAGTTGGTATAGACATGGCCGTGCCGCCCGTTCCTGCTGGGATAAACGCAGTCAAAGAAATCTATGCCCCGTTCTACTCCCTCCAGAATATTGGCCGGCGTTCCCACACCCATCAGATAAGTAGGCTTATTTTCCGGAAGATGGGGCACCACCTCATCCAGAATATGGTACATCTCCTCATGGGACTCCCCCACGGCCAGTCCGCCCACCGCATAGCCGTCCAGATCCAGATCCCGGATCGTATCAGCATGATTCCGACGGATATCATCAAAGATCGCTCCCTGATTAATGCCAAAAAGGAGTTGATTTTTATTGATCGTATCTTCCCGGCTGTTTAACTCTGCCATCTTTTCCTTGCAGCGCACCAGCCACCGTGTTGTCCGATCCACTGAATGCTGGACATAATCCCGGTCTGCCCGGCTTGGGATACACTCATCAAAAGCCATGGCGATCGTGGAAGCCAGATTGGACTGGATCTGCATGCTCTCCTCAGGCCCCATAAAAATCTTCCTTCCATCCACATGAGAATGGAAAGCCACACCCTCTTCCTTTATCTTGCGGAGTCCGGCCAGGGAAAAGACCTGGAATCCGCCGGAATCCGTCAGGATTGGCTTGTCCCAGTTCATAAATTTGTGCAGACCGCCCATCTTCTTTACCACCTCATCCCCGGGGCGCACATGAAGATGATAGGTGTTTGACAGCTCTACCTGCGTTTTGATCCCCTGCAGATCCTCGGTGGAAACAGCCCCTTTTATGGCGGCTGCCGTCCCCACATTCATAAATACAGGAGTCTGGATCGTCCCATGGACTGTCTCAAACTCCGCCCTTTTGGCATTTCCGTCTTTCTTTAATATTTTATACATAAAAAATTTCCTTCTCTTCCTGTCTGTATTTCTTCCCTGTCAGCATATGATATTTTATGGGAAATTGCAAGCATTTCCCAGGTAAATTTGTCCCTGCGGAAAAAATGCTTCCCAAATAAGGTCTGCGAAATGTAAAATTTTGCGATTTACTTCTGTCAGAAATTGTCGTATAATTGACCCGTTAAAGCCAATTACTACTTATTTATATATCAGCCGGGAATCTTCCCGCGCCAGGTCCCGCAGGCGGGACTTACCTGATAGATTTTTAAAGGAGGCAGCAGAACTTCTGCAAAATCGTATGGAGAAAAAAAGTTATACCCTGGGAATCGATATTGGTTCCACTACAGTAAAAATCGCAATTCTGGACGAGGATCACAGCCTGCTGTTCGCTGACTATGAGCGCCATTATGCCAATATTCAGGAAACGCTGGCTTCCCTCATCGGAAAAGCCAAAAATGCCCTGGGAGATCTGTCTGTCAGACCGGTCATCACCGGTTCCGGCGGTCTTTCCCTGGCCAATCACCTGCATATCCCCTTCGTCCAGGAGGTGATCGCCGTCTCTTCCGCTCTTCAGGAGAAAGCTCCTCAGACGGATGTGGCCATCGAACTGGGCGGGGAGGACGCAAAAATCATCTACTTTGAAGGCGGAAATGTAGAACAGCGGATGAACGGAATCTGCGCCGGAGGCACCGGCTCTTTCATTGACCAGATGGCATCCCTGCTCCAGACCGACGCTACAGGGCTCAACACCTATGCCCGGTCTTACCAGGCCCTCTACCCCATCGCCGCCCGCTGCGGCGTATTTGCCAAATCCGACATTCAGCCCCTGATCAATGAGGGGGCCACCAAAGAAGATCTTTCCGCCTCTATTTTTCAGGCGGTAGTTAATCAGACCATCAGCGGTCTGGCCTGCGGAAAGCCGATCCGGGGACACGTTGCTTTTCTGGGAGGGCCGCTGCACTTTCTGGATCAGCTGAAGGCCGCCTTCATCCGCACGCTGAAGCTGGATGAGGAACATGCCATTACCCCGGAAAACTCCCACCTTTTTGCCGCCATGGGATCTGCCATGAATGCAAAAAAGGAACAGGAGTCCGTCGTTTTATCTGCCATGGAAGACCGCCTTCACTCAGCCATCCAACTGGAATTTGAAGTGGCCCGAATGGAACCCCTCTTTGCCTCTCAGGAAGAGTATAATGCTTTCAACGAGCGCCAGAGCCGCTACAACGTGGCCACAGCCGACCTCGATACTTATGAGGGAAACTGTTACCTGGGCATCGATGCCGGTTCCACGACCACCAAGGCAGCTCTGGTAGGGGAAGACGGCTCCCTGCTTTACTCGTTTTACAGCAACAACAACGGAAATCCCCTGGCCACCTCGATCCGGGCAGTTCTGGAAATTTACGACCTGTCTCTTATACACATCTCCGAGCCCACGAGACCGTACTAGATCTCG